>DATKFL010000024.1:0-12073 GCA_035511355.1 Dongiaceae bacterium | reverse complement strand
GGCGCAGGCGTACGCGGGGCGGCACTCCTTCTCGCTGCGGCAGGAGGACGACGGCGTCGTCGCCGCGATCGGCCTGCCCTGGACCGAGGCCGGATGAGCGAGCCGCTGCGCGTTCTTCTCGTGGACGACGAGCCGCTGGCGCGGACGCTCCTGCGCGCCCTGATCGAGAAGGAGCGGGACGTTCAGATCGCCGGAGAGTGCTCGGGCGGCGAAGCGGCGGCGGCGATCGCCCGGGCGCGCCCCGACCTCGTCTTCCTCGACGTGCAGATGCCGGATGTGGACGGCTTCCAGGTCCTCGAGCAGGTGGGGCCGGAGCGGATGCCGGCGGTGGTGTTCGTGACCGCCTACGATCGCCACGCGCTGCGCGCCTTCGCGGTCCACGCCGTGGACTACCTCCTGAAGCCGGTGGACGCGGCGCGCTTTCACGCGGCGCTCGAACATGCGCGCGCCCGCGCGCTCCGGCCGGCAGATGTCGCGGCCGCGCCGGGGATCGCTGCGCTCCTCGAGGCGCGCGCCCGCTATCCGTCGCGGATCCTCGTCCCGGGACGCGAAGGGACGATCGTGGTCGACGTCGACGGCATCGACCGGATTGAAGCGGCCGACTATTACGTCTCGATCCACGCCGGCGGCCGGACGCATCTGCTGCGCGAGACCATGGCGGAGTTCGAGAAGCGGCTCGACCCGGCGCGTTTCTTCCGGGTGCACCGATCGGCGATCGTCAACCTGGATCGGGTGCGGGAGATCCGCCCGCTCTTCCACGGCGACGCCGAGCTGATCCTGAGCGGCGGAGACAAGGTCCGGCTGAGTCGGACCCGCCGGGCCGACTTCGCGCGGCTCTTCCGGACCGATCGCCCCTCCTCCTGACCGGTTCGCTGCAGCTGCGGACCGCCTCGCTGCCTTTCCGTTGAAGCCCTCCGAAGGCGCCGCTACGCTGCCGATCCCAAGGAGGCACCATGAACCGAAATCGAACCGCGTTCCTGTCGGCGTTCCTGATGATCCTGGCGGCTCTTCCGGCGATCGCGGCTCCGGCCGCGACCGCCCCGGCCGCCCCGCGCGCGTCCTACACCCGCAACGTCGCGATCGTGGTCTACGAGAACGCCGAGCCGCTCGACTGGGCCGGCCCGTACGAGGTCTACCACGATGCCGCCGGTTTCGGCGCGGCGCACGGCGAGCCGGCCTTCAACGTCTACATCGTTTCGGAGACCAGGGCGCCGCTGAACCTGCAGGGCCTGATGGTGACGCCGACCTACGGCATCGCCGACGCCCCGAAGCCCGACATCGTCCTGTACCCCGGCGGCCCGTCGAACAAGATTTACGACGACCCCGAGTTCTTCGGCTGGGCGGACAAGGCTTCGAAGGGGGCCGAGATCGCGCAGTCGGTCTGCACCGGCGCCTTCGTGCTCGGCAAGTCAGGGCTCCTCGACGGCTTCGAGGTCACGACCTTTCACGGCGCCATCGAGTCGCTGCAGCAGTCGTACCCGAAAGCCGCGGTGCGCGCCGGACGGCGCTTCGTGGACAACGGGCGCGTGGTCACGACCGCCGGCATCTCGGCCGGCATCGACGGATCGCTGCACGTGGTGGCGCGCCTGCTCGGCCGCCGCATCGCCGACCAGGTGGCGAACTACATGGAATACGCCTGGAGCCCGGAGGCGACGCTGGCCACCCAGTACGCCTACCTGAATCCCAGCACCGACGACCGCGGGCGGCTGGCGCAGACCGCCGAGGTGAACGCGGAGAGCGGGAATCTTCCCGAGGCGGAAGCGACCCTGCGCACCCTCCTGAAGCAGGACGCCAAGGATTTTGACACCTGGCAGACCCTCGGCGACGTCCTGCGCCGCCGCAACGATCATGCCGGCGCAGGCGAAGCGTTCGCGAAGAGCGCCTCGGGGCGCACCGGCGGGCATGCCGGCTATCTCTACTACCAGGCGGCGGTCGAGTATGCCAAGGCCGATCGGCTCGACGACGCGGCCGGGGTGCTCAACCAGGCCTTCGAGGCAGGCTATCCCCGCAAGGACGCGGTGCAGACCGACCCCGACCTCGCGCGACTCAAGAACCATCCGCGTCTCAAGCCGGCGACCGCGAGCGCGGCGCGCTAGAGCGCGGAGGCGACGATGTCGATGCGACCGGGCCCCCGATCGGCGCTTCTCCTGTCACTCCTCCTCGCCTTCGCCGCTCCGGCATGGGCCGACGGCTACACCAGGAACGTCGCCATCGTCCTCTTCGAAGGGGTGGAGGTGCTCGACGTGGGGGGCCCGGCCGAGGTCTTCGCCTCCGCCGCTTCGAGGGGGGCGAACGGATCGGAGCCGGCCTTCAACATCTACACCGTCGGGTCGACGCGCGCCCCGGTCGCAAGCCAGGGGTTCCTCGACATCGTCCCCGACTATGCGATCGCCGACAGCCCTATGCCGGACATCCTCGTCCTGCCGGGCGGCCGGGCCGACAACGCCATGAAGGATCCGGAACTCATGGCCTGGATCGGCAAAGCGGCGGGGAAGGCCGACCAGGTGCTGACCATCTGCTACGGGTCGTTCATCGCCGCGAAACTCGGGCTTCTCGACGGACTCGAGGCGACCACCTGGTACGGTTCGGTCCCGGCGATGGCGGCGCAGTACCCCGGCATCACGGTCCGCCCGGGGCGGCGCTTCGTCGACAACGGGAAAATCATCACCACCGCCGGCGTGTCGGCCGGCATCGACGGCGCGCTGCACCTGGTGGCGCGGACGCTCGGCCGGTACGTCGCCGATCGGGTGGCGGAATACATGGAGTATCCCTGGGCGCCGCAGTCCCGGGAGTCGTCCACCTACGCGCAGTACAACCCCCGCCTCGATCCCCGCGGCCGTACCATGCAGCAGGCCTCGATCGCCGCGGCGGGCGGCGACACCCGCGGCGCCATCGCCCTCTACCGCGAGGTTCTCGCCGTGAAGCGTGACGACCCTGAGGCCTGGCTGCGGCTGGGAGCGGCGCTGCATTCGATCGGGGAGTACTCCGACGCGGTCGCTGCGTACGACGAAGCGGCGAAGGGGAAGGCCCAGCGCCCGATGGCGCTGTACAACCTCGCCTGCGTCGAGGCGCTGCGCGGCGAGAAGGCGAAAGCCCTCGACGCGATGGCGCGCGCCATCGAGGCGGGCTTCCGCACCCGGAGCGCGTACGAAAGCGACCCGGAACTCGCGTTGCTCCGCGACGAGGCACGGTTCGGAAGGCTTCTGGCCGGCCTGCCTTGAAATATCAGACGATCCCGTGACCGCGCGTGCGCCGTGGCGGCGGGCCCGGTTCGCAGCAACTGACCCGCGCCGGCCTTCACGGACATGCGAGCGGAGAGAGGTTCAGGTACTCGCGGGTATCGACCTGCGACGGCATCCCCGAGTCCCAGGTCCCCGGACCGCCGCAGTTGCGCCCGCGCACCAGGAACCAGAACCCGCCCCCCGCCGGAGGGACGGTCGCGAACGTCAGTGCCGTCGCGGGCGAGCCGCTCAGGAGACAGCCGAGGAGCGATTCCTGGTAATCGCCGGTGATCCAGAAGTTGGCCAGGTCCCCGTACACCACGTCGTAGGTCGCCGCCCCCGCCATCGGAGTCCAAGAGAGATCCTGATACGTCACGCTGATGCTCGTCTGCGCGGTCGGGGCGGGAGGGCAGGGCGGCGCGATCGTCACGACGATCGTGCCGCCGGCACCGAGAGGCGGGAGACCGGAGTCGGTCACCTCGAGGTGGATGGAGTGGATTCCGACGTCCCCGGCCGCGGGCCGGAGCATCAGGGTGCCGTTCCCCCCACCCTGATCGACGAGCGTCGCGAACGGCGGCAGCGCGGCAACCGAGAGGGCCATCGGGTCGCCGTCGGCATCGACGGCGTGGATCGGCACGTCGAGAGCATCGTCGGCGTTCATCGTGACCGGCGCGAGCGGCGTCAGGACCGGCGGACGGTTGGTGATCCGCACGACGATCGGCATGCTCGCCGTGAGCGCGCCGTAGTGCGCGATCACGGCGTCCGATCCAGCACCGGTCGCCGTCACCAGGCCGGCAGGGCTCACGGTCGCCACCGCCCCCGACACGCCGAGCATGCCGAAGGTGGTCCCGGTCTCGGGCGACGTCAGGTCGATCTCGCTGGTGTCGGCGAGGCGGCCGACGACGTGGAGCGGGGCGGTCTCCCCCAGGAGCGTCATTTCCAACTCGGTCGGCCGGATGGAAATCGTCACCGGCGGCGTCGCCGGCTCCACCACGATGTAGGTCGAGGCGGTGTAGTTCTCGGGGCCGGGCCCGTAGGTCGCCGCATTGATGTCGATCCGCCCGGCCTTGTCGTCCGGCACGACGTAGTCGAACACGAACGGCCCCGCGGCTTCGACGACGAACGGGGCATCGCCGAGCATGAACAGCGCGCCGTCGATCGGGTTCCCGCCGGTGATTCCGAAGTCGATCGCGACCAGGTCGCCCGGATGCACCAGCATCCCGGGGGCCGGCAGAATGGTGGCGCTGCCGCTCGTGACGCGGACCGTGTCGGGCGACAGAAGCGAGGACGGGCAGGGCTCGTCCTTGAGAGGGACCATCACCCCGGGACGCTGGTAGGCCGGGAGAGGGGCGAACATCGGACCAGGTGCGTTGATCGGAGTCAGGAGGAGCCGGGCGACCTCCTCCCAGACCTCGGCCGAGTTCGCCTCTCCCGGGGCGGTCGCGTTGCAGGTGACCTGTGACAGCGTTTGCGTGCACTTCAACGCGGCGTGCACGATGCCGGTGACGACGCTGGGCGACGTTCCCGACATCCCCTGCTGGCTGGCCTCCGGCACGACGGTGTCGTGGTTGCCCGCGATCCCGAGCAAGCCGTCGACCGTCGTCGGGGGCGCCACCGTTCGGGAAATGATCCAGTTGAGAAAGCCCTCGACCGCCGATGACGGCGGAGCCTGGCCCCGGATCGGATGCGATGGCACCGGGGTCACTCCGAGATGCTCCAGCGGCTCGCTCTCGATCTGGAAACCGTAGATCGCCGGTCCGAGCGGCATCTTGAGGAACTTGCTCAGCCCCGCGAGAGTGGGATCCAGGATGAACAGATCGACCGGGGCGCATTTGTGGGTCAGGAACCACTCGGCCAGCGGGGTGGCGCGGTGCGGCGTCCCGATGGTGATGATCTTGTGGAAGTCTCCCTTTCCGTAGTTCCCCTTCCAGGAATAGTGTCGCAGCTTCGTGACGACCCGCGCACGCGCCACCAATCCGCCTTCACTGTGACCGACCACGTCCACCTGGGTGACCGCCGTTCCCTGGGCGCGCAGCTCCTTGCGGACGCGGTTCGTCGCCGTGATCAGGCGCGCGATCGAGATCCGTTCGTTCAGGGAATCGGCCTCGGGATCGAACGAAGCCGCCGGTTCGTCGGTGCCGTAGTCGACGAGGCAGTCGGGGCAGGTGAAGAATCCGCGCTGCTGCAGATCGCCGTAGAGCCCTCCGCCCGGACGCTTCCAGACGGAGGCGTCGCTCCAGACGCCGTGCACGAGCACGTACGGAGGGGGAATGAGCCGGACGCTGCGGCTATGGGTCACATCGGTGGTCGCCGCCTCGACGATGACGCGCGGCGTGCTCAGGACCTGCGTCGCCCCGGGCGGCGAGGGAAAGTCGAGCGGGGCGCGGTAGCGGGCGAAGGCGAAGCTGCCGTCCTGTGTGGCTTCGGGATCGATCGTGACGGACGACCCTGGTGACCCGCCAAGCCGATCCATCAGGATCCCGAGCGAGGCATCGGCCACCGAGCCGTCGGGCTTGCGCAGCGTGAAGGTCACCGGGACGTCGCTGCGCATCCGCACGAGGAGCTCGGTCACGCCGTCCGTGACCACCGCGGTGCGCGTCACGGCGGCTTGGGCCAGGTGATCCACATGATCGTTGTCGAGATCGGTCACTCCGTTCGACTCGACCAGGTATTCCCCCTCGCAGACGGTCGGCGAGAGGCACAGCGGGTCGACCAGCTGGAAGACCGGCGTCCCCTCGAAGACGTAAGTGCGGCCGCGATAGATCTGCCAGAAGCGGGTCCCGCCGATGAGGTCTTCGGCGCCGTCGCCGTTCACGTCGCCGGCGTTGGCGAGCGCGTTTGCGTAGTACTCGTAGTACTGCTGACTGCCGCCCTCCGAGAGATCCCAGGCGGCCGTGAGCGCCGGACCGGCCGCCGACCCCGGATAGAGCTGCAGGCGGCCGCTGTTGGTGAAGTTGTTGAAGTAGCCGCTCGACCCGATGACGACATCGGCGTATCCGTCGCCGTTCACGTCGGACGTGGCCACCGTGCCACCGACGTGCTCCTCGCGTTCCGTCCCGGTCACCATCCAGACGGGGGACGCCGAAAGTCCGAGGCCGCTGCCCATATAGACGAAGGCCCGGCCCCCCGAAGGCTCCAGGCCGGCCGGGTATCCGTCCGCTCCGACGACCACGTCGTCGAATCCGTCACGGTTGATGTCGCCGCCCGCGAGCGCGTTCCCGAAGAACTCCTGGGGTTCCGTTCCTTCACTCACCACGATCGGCAGCGTGGCGAGGCCGGTCGGGGATCCCATGTAGAGGTTGACGCGTCCGCGGTTGAAATCCTGCCCGACCTCGTATCCCGGGACGCCAATGAGAAAGTCGCCGTAGCCGTCGCCGTTCACGTCCGCGGGGGCCGCCGCGCTGCCGAGCCCCGAGCTGGGGGCGTCCTCGATCACGGTCCAGTCCGGGTAGAGACCCGGTCCGCTCGCCGATCCGAGATAGACGAAGACCCGGCCGGGGATCACGTCGCCGAATCCGGTGGCGGCGATGACGACGTCGGCGAAGCCGTCGCCATTGACGTCCCCGGCCGGGCCGACGATGCCGCCGAAATAGGACTGCGGCAGGTCCTCGTAGGCGTTCCAGGCCGGTGTCGTCGGAAGTCCCTGCGGCGAGCCGAGGTAGAGCGAAACAGAGGCGGGGAAGGTCGACGGGCGCGCCACGAGGACGTCGTCGTAGCCGTCACCGTTGACATCTCCCGCCCCGGCGATCATCCCGATCGGATCCAGGCTCCCCTGGGACTGCACCAGGCCCCAGCAGGGCGACGCCTGGGGGCCCGTCGGCGACCCGAGGAACAGGAGCGCGCGCGCCGGGGCGGAGAACGACGGGAAGCCAGGCCCCGAGGTCAGGACGTCATCGTACCCATCCCCGTTGACGTCTCCGGCCGAGGCGACCCAGGTGCCGAGCATGCCGAATTCCTGTCCCCCGTCGAAGAACCAGGAGGGCGCGACGGGGAGTGGCGGGGAGGCGTGCAGCGACGCTCCGGTGGTGACCAACAGAACGCCGAGCGAAAGCGCACCACGAGCGAGGAGTCGCATCGCCTTTCTCCGGACCGGTCAGCGGGAGCGAATGTTCTGTGGGGGATTATACCGGAGCGCCTGGGTGGACGATATCGACACCAGCCCGGGGCGCGATGTCGCCGAGGCGCCGCCTGCTCGGAGGGCGTCGAGAGCCTCAGGTGGTGCGAGCGGAAGACAACGGGTTGGCAGCCTCCGACGACGAGTCCCGCACCATCCGCCGGATGGCATCCTGGTGATTGACAGCACCCGCGACCCGGCGTAATAGGAACACAGACTTCTCGCCCATTGTCCGTCCCGGCACCCCCGAGTGCCACGAAGAGGTGAGCATGCGCACGACCTCGACGGCAGCGCCGCGACCGGCCTGGATCATCCTGTTCTTGATCGTCGCCGGCCTCTCGACCGGGCCCGCGACCCCGGCGGAGTGCCCGGCCCCGCCCAAGGTGGTCGGTCCCGACGGCATTCCGGGCACGGCCGACGATGGCTGGATCGTGGAGGACTTCGACACCGAGCGCGACGGGACGCCGGGGATCTCGCTCGACCGGCTGCCACGCGGCACCGCGGGCGTCCGGAACGACACCATCGGTGTCTGGGTCGGCACCGCGCCGGGCGGCATCAGCACCCTCGGCGGCATCGGCTGCGCCGGCTTCATCGTGCCGCCGATCGATCCGGACTGTCGCATCGACCCGGACAACGACATGGACTGGCACATCCACTGCCCGGCGGGGACCTGCCCGAACCAGCCCGGCTCGATCACGCCGGGCGGCGGCGCCTTCGCGCACAGCGGCCAGAACTCACTGCACTGGGGACACCATTTCCTCGCCAGCCGCACGGGTGACAGCACCCAGTTCCGGCAGCTGGCGGCGTTCATGACCGACCCGGTGAACCTGACGCCGGCCCCGGGCCCCGGGGACCTGGAACTCTCCTTTTTCCACGTGGCCGACATGATGGACAACAACACCTTCAACCTGCCGCCGGGGCAGGCGAACGACTTCGGCGATGTCCAGATCCAGGTGTTCGATCGGAGCGCGCCGGGCGGCGGCCAGTGGGGTTTCTGGGACCGCCTGGCGCCATTCGAGAACGTCTACGATCACACCTCTTATATCTGGTCGGCGTTCGGCACCCGGCCGACCTACTGTGTCCTGACTCCCACCGACACCGGGACCGGTGGCTACGCGCCACGCGGGGTCAAGGAGACGCTCTGCTACCCGAACGGGATCTGGTCCCACTGCGGCAACGCTTACGATGCATCGACCACCTTCCAGTGCGCCGGACCGGGCGAGCCCGGGAGCGCCGGCGGCGGCCTCTGGATCGAGAGCAAGTTCAGCCTGGCCGACTATCTCGGCCGGACCGTCCGCATCCGCTGGATCGCCCAGTCGTGGGAGTTCGACTGCTGCTCCTCGTCGTACCAGGAGCTCGGCGGAGCATGGTCCGGGGAGCTGGGCGACGACGGCTGGTGGGTCGACGACATCAGGATCACCGGCGCGGTGCAGTACCCGGCCGGACAGCCGGCCGAAAGCGAGCTCTGCAACGGCCTCGACGACGACTGCAATGGCGCCGTCGATGACGGTCTGGGACAGACGGCGTGCGGCGTCGGCGCCTGCGCGCGGGTGGTCGACAACTGCGCGGCCGGCGTTTCACAGACGTGCGTTCCGGGAGATCCCGCGCCCGAGATCTGCAACGGTCTCGACGACGATTGCGACGGACTCGTCGACGAGGAGATCGCTCCGGGCACCCTGGGCGTCGCCGTCGATCCCCCCAGGCTCTGGCCCCCGAACCACCGCATGGTCGCAGTGCACGCCACGGTGACGCTTGACGGTGGTTGCTCCGGGGCATGCCCTGCGCCCCCGTCCGTCGCGCTGACCTCGGTGACGAGCGACGAACCGGACGACGCCGCCGGCGGCGGCGACGGGCACACGGTGAACGACGTCCAGGATGCCGACATCGGCGCCGCAGATTTCGATCTGAGCCTGCGCGCCGAGCGCGACGAGTCGGGCGACGGTCGTCGGTACCGGATTTCGTACTCCGCGACCGACTGCACCGGCGTCACGGTCGGCAGCGCGGTGGTCTTCGTGCCCCACGACATGAGCGGCGCCTCGGAGCCGATCTCGCTGGCGGCGACGGAGGTTGCCGCCGGGACGCTGCTCACCTGGCCGGTCGTTCCCGAGGCGCTCGCCTACCGCGTGGTGCGCGGGAACACGGCGAATCTGCGTGACGACGCCGAGTCGATCGACCTCGGCGCGGTCGCCTGCATCCGGCCGGACGCGGCGGCGGCGACGACCGACGGGTACGAAGATGCCGAGGTGCCGCCGCCCGGCGAGGCGTTCTTCTACCTCGTGGCCTACGTGGACGGGTGGGGCACGAGCGGCTACGGGACCGCGAGCGCGGCGAAGCCGAGAATCGCGGGACCCGGGGATTGTCCGTAGCGAGCCGCGCAACGACCCTGCAGCACCTGCTTGCCCTGTATCAGGCCGCGCGCGCGAGGGGAGTGTCCAGGATCTCGCGCACCCGGCGGGCCAGGTGCGCGGTCTCGAACGGCTTCTGGAGGAGCGCCACCCCGGGCTCGAGAACGCCGTCGCGCACCAGGGCGTCGTCGGTGTATCCGGACATGTACAGCACGCGGGATTCGGGATGCGTCGCCGCCGCCTGCCGTGCCAGCTCGTCGGCCCGCACGCCGGGAAGAATGAAGTCGGCCAGGAGCAGGTGGATCGGTCCCGGATGACCTTCGCATAGCCGGAGCGCCTCGGCGCCATCCCCGGCTTCGAGGACGGTGTAGCCGTAGCCGCGCAGCGCCTCGGCGGCGAGTTGCCTCAGGCTCGGTTCGTCCTCCACCAGGAGGATCGTCTCCGAGCCGCGCGCCGGCGGCGCGATCGCGCCCGCGACCAGCGGGTCCGCCTCCTCCTGGACGAGCGGCAGGAAGATCCGCACGGCGGTTCCCTTCCCCGGCCCGCTCTCGACCTGGATGTAGCCGCCGTTCTGCTTGACGATCCCGTAGACAGTCGCGAGGCCCAGACCGGTTCCCTTCCCCTCGCCCTTGGTGGTGAAGAACGGTTCGAAGATCTTCCCCTGGATCTCGAGGGGAATGCCGGTCCCGGTGTCGCTCACCGAAAGCATGACGTACGACCCGGATTGCGCGCCGAGGTTGTCACGGACGAACGCCTCGTCCAGAACGCGGTCGGCGGTTTCGAGAGTCAGGGCGCCCCCATGCGGCATCGCGTCCCGCGCGTTGACCACGAGATTCATCACGATCTGCTCGACCTGACCCGGGTCGGCGCGCACGCGGCCGAGGCCGGCGGCGAGACGCGTCGCCAACCTGATGTCCTCGCCGATCACCCGACCCAGCATTTTCTCCATGTCGTGCACCAGGGCGCCGAGATCGAGCACGCGCGGCTCGATGATCTGCTTGCGGCTGAAGGCGAGGAGCTGGCGGGTCAGTTCGACCGCCCGCCGTCCGGCGCCGAGCACCTCCTCCAGGCTCTCGCGGGTTCGATCGGGGACGCCGCCCGCGGCGAGCACCAGCTCGGTGTAGCCGAGGATCACGCTCAGCAGGTTATTGAAGTCGTGCGCCACGCCGCCGGCGAGCCGCCCCACCGCCTCCATCTTCTGCGCCTGGCGGAACTGCGCCTCGAGATTCCTCTGCTCGGTGATGTCGTGAAATGCCGCCACCGCCCCGAGCCGCCGGCCCTCTGCGTCGACGATCGGCTGCGCGCTGGCCAGGATGCGGCGCGGCTGGACGCCTTTCGGGATCACCACCATCTCGAGACCGCGCAGCCGCGCCCCGTGCAGGGCGCGGTAGAGCGGGATGTCCTCCTTGCCCATCGGCGTGCGGCCGTCCGGCTGGAACAGGCCGTAATGATTCGCCCAATGCTCCGGCGGCAGCGGCTCCTCCGGCAGGCCGTGGATCTCGCGGGTGGCGCGATTGAACAATGTCAGGGTGCCGCCGGCGTCGCAGGCGACGATGCCCTCCTCGAGGCTCTCCAGAAGCGCCTTCAGGAAGTGCCGCTCGGCTTCCAGGGAGCGCTCCATCTCGGCCCGGTGCCGCCGCGCGGTCGCCTCCTCCAGGGCCCGACGCACGGCCGGCACCAGGCGCGCCAGGCGGTGCTTCACGACGTAGTCGGTGACGCCGCCGCGCGCCAGCGCGATCAGCGAGTCCTCGTCCAGCGTGCCCGAGATCAGGACGAAGGGGATGTCCGGGAACCGTTCCTGCGCCAGCGCCAGAGCGCCGAGCCCGTCGAGCCCCGGGACCGAGAAGTCCGACAGGATCAGGTCGAACGTGCCGTCACGCAGCGCCGCCTCGTAGGAGCCGCGATCGGAGACGGTCACGATCTCCGCCTCGAGGCCGCCCGCGTCGAGAGCGGCGTGGGTCAGATCCCGGTCGTTCGGATCGTCCTCCAGGTGGAGAATCCGGACCGGCGTCCCATCCGCCACTTCGCGCCGGTTCGGCTTCACGCCGCCCCCCGGTCCGGCACCGGCCGCCGCCGCGCTCCGGGAACCGGCTGGTTGAGGATCGCCCAGAACAGCCCGAGGGTGCGGACCGCTTCCATGAAGTCCTGGAACGCCACCGGCTTGACCACGTAGGCATTGACGCCGAGCTGGTAGCTCTCGACGATGTCCTGCTCCTCGCGCGACGAGGTCAGCATCACCACCGGCAGGGTGCGCAGGTGGACCTGGCTGCGGATCCAGCGCAGGACCTCGAGGCCGTCCATGCGGGGCATCTTGATGTCGAGCAGGACGACCGCGGGCTGTTCCGCAGGCTGCCCCGCCGCGCCGCCGCAGCGCTCGAGGTACTCCACCGCTT
>DATKFL010000023.1:0-2276 GCA_035511355.1 Dongiaceae bacterium | reverse complement strand
CGGTGCGGGTCAATCCCTCGCGTATCGGGGTGGGCGGACGAAGCCGCCGAATTCGCGCTCGACGAGGCCCGCGAACCGGATCGGAGTGCGGTCCTCGAGGTATGGGCCGATCGCCTGCAGGCCGATCGGTAGCCCGCCGCGCGTGCGGCCGGCCGGAAACGCCGTCGCCGGCTGGCCCGCCAAGGTCGCCACCGACGCGCAGAACAGGCCCAGCTCTTCCAGCACGGGCGCGCCGTTGACGGTGAGCGTCTTCCGGATCGATTCGGGCGTGTTGGGCCACGGCTTGTCCCAGTGCGGATAGGCCGGCGCGATGAACGCCGGCACCAGCAGCACGTCCCACTCGCGGAAGAAGGCGCGCCAGGCGGCGCGGTATTGCTCGCGCCGACCGAACCAGGCGACATAGTCGGGCGCGCCGCTCTCGATGCCGCGCTGGAAGGCGCGACTCCACTCGTCGTCGCGCGTGCGCAGCACCTCGAGCCGCCCGCGCCGCTGCTCGGCCGGCACGCGGCTCGACGTGACGGCCGCCAGGATCGTCAGGTAGAGCTCGTAGTGCTGGCGATGATCGCCGAGGGCTTCCGGTTGAACCCGCTTGACCGCGCAGCCCAGGCGACCGAGCCGTCCGGCGAGATCCTCGAGGGCGGCGGCGATCTCGCCGTCGACCGGGACCCAGTCGACCCCGGGCAGGATCGCGACGCGGAAGTCGGCCAGGCGCTCGCGCCGCGCCGGCGGAATCGCGAGCTTCCAGGCGACGTCCTCGCCGACCTCGGGTCCGGCCGCGACGTCCAGCGCCAGCTCGAGATCGGCGGCGGAGCGCGCCAGCGGCCCCTGCACGCCCATGACGACGGCGGCGTTCGGCATCGGCGGCATCGGAAACTGTCCGCTCCGCGGCATCGCCGTCTCGCTGGGCCGATGGCCGTACACGCCGCAGAAGGCCGCCGGCACCCGAATGGAGCCGCCGATGTCGCTGCCGAACTCGAGCGGGGTGAGCCCGGCCGCCAGCGCGGCCGCGCCGCCGCCGGTCGAGCCGCCCGGTGTCCGCGCGAGATCCCACGGGTTGTTCGACCGGCCGTAGACCGGGTTGCTCGACTGCCAGTCCGAGAGCATCTGGGGCACGTTCGTCTTCGCCATCACGACCGCGCCCGCGCCCTTCACGCGCTGCGTGACCGGCGCGTCGTGCTCCGAGCGAAAGTCCTTCCACTCGGTCATGCCGGCGGTGGTCCGCAGTCCGCGGACGTTGATCGATTCCTTGAGGGTCATCGGCAGCCCGCGCAAGGGCGCGTCCTCGCCGCGCGCCCGCTGCGCATCGGCCGCCTCCGCGTCGCGGCGCGCGCGCTCGAAGTCGGGCTCCACGAGGGCGTTCAGCTCGGGGTTGTGGCGCGCGATGCGGCCCTGGTGCAGCTCGAGTAGCTCGACGGCGGACAGCCGGCGCGCGCGAAGCGCCGCCAGCATGTCGACGGCTGAGGCGAACGGGTCGATCCGGTCGCTCATGATGTCGCCCCTCTCATCGAATTGGTGAGCCGACATTAGCGCCCCCACCCGACCCGGTCAAGGCGAGGCGCACCCGAGCGACCGTGACGACACGGCCGGGCGGATGGCGACGCCACCCGGCCGCGTCGGTCGGTCAGTGTGTCAGGACCGCGCGGCCTGCCCGCCGCCGAGCGCCTGGCGGACGAGGCCGACGATCACCAGCAGGATGCCGCCGCCCACCCCGCCGCCCGCCACCTGCGCGACGAGGGAGCCGATGTCCATGCCGCCGCCGGACGCCGCGCTCCCCATCAACATGCTGAGCAGCTGCCCGCCGAGGCCGCCGCCCACGATGCCGGCGATCGAGTTGCCCAGCGTCCCGAGGTTGTACTGCTTCAGCAGGCTGCCCGCGAGATTACCGCCCGCGGCCCCCGCCACCAGCTGAATGATCAGGTTGACGATCGATCCACCCATCGCCGACCTCCTCTGATCGAAGGATCGCTCCGATGGCGCGAAGAGACGACGGCACGGGCGGCAAGTCAAGGGAAACATGTCGCCTATTGTTCCTTAGGACACGGAGGGCCCGGACGGAAGGTGGATGCGGTATGGACCTTGGTCGTGAAGGGGGGGCGCCCCCTTCAGAAGCTGGCGTCGAACACCCCGCCGCTCGAGATCTCGCACCGGACCGTGCCGCCCTTGTCGGGGCCGACCCCCGGCTCGTTCAGGTTGAAGCGGCAGACCATGACGCTCCCCCGATCGCCGTTCAGGGTGCCGGTCACGGGCGCCTCGCGCCCCGAGAGCACGTACTTGCC
>DATKFL010000022.1:0-6500 GCA_035511355.1 Dongiaceae bacterium | reverse complement strand
CGCCGACGCCGGGCGCTGCTCACACCTTCGCCCTGCGGTCGGCCGCCCTGTCCAGCCTCCGGGCGGCCGCCGCCCGCCGGACCCGCGGCGCCTTCGGCGCGCACGGCCGGAGCGCCCTCGCTCCGGTTGCCGTCGGCCGGGCCGCCGCCCGGATGTCCACCACCGGACTGCCCGCCCCCGGAGTGTCCGCCACCCGCGTGGCCCCCCTCGGAGCGCCGGCTGCCGCCTTCATGCCGCCGGCCGCCCCCCTCGTGCCGTCGCCCGCCGCCGCTGCGGCCATGACGTCCGCCGCCACCGCCGCCACCGCCGCCATGGCCGCGATCGCCACCCGGCGCGCCCAGCCCGCCCTGGCCGGGGATCCCCTCGGCCGGCAGGCCGAGCTCCTCGTCGGCCGCCACCTCGTCGAGGACGCTGCGCGCCGCCTCTTCGATGAAGTGGGTCTTGAGCAGGTAGGCGACGATGGCGAGCCGCTCCTCCTGGTCGAGGATGCCCTGCGCCATCGGGTCGTACTCGGTGTGATCTTCCGCCGTCAGCTTCGCGGCCTGGTCCTTGAGAGTTTCCACGATTCGTTTCACCTCCCGCTGCCGCACTTCATCATCGGACGGCAGGTCGCACTCGTAGGCCTTCAGGTTGTTGGCCCGCACGAGGCGGTTGAAATTCATCAAATCGAATCCGGAGACCAGCGAGATCGCCTTGCCGGTCTTGCCGATGCGGCCGGTTCGGCCGGCGCGATGGATGTACTGGTCGGACGACTCGGGCGTCGAGAAGATGAAGACGTGCGACAGGTCTTCGATGTCGATGCCGCGCGCCGCGACGTCGGTCGCCACCAGGTGCTTGAGCTCCTTGTTGCGGAAGCGGCGCATCACCTGCTCGCGCTTCTTCTGCGGCAGGTCGGACGAGATCATCGCCGCCGGCAGGCCGTGCATCGCGAGGTAGCCGTGCACCAGCCGGGTCTCCGCCTTGGTGTTGCAGAAGATCATCGACGACGACGGGTTCTCCCACTCGATCAGCTTGTGCAGCGACGCCGTCTTGCCCATCTTCGGGACGATGTAGAACAGGTGCAGGACGTCGGTGACGTACAGGACGTCCTGCGACAGCATCAGCCGCTCGGGGTTCTTCTGGTGCCGCGCCGCGATCCCCTCGATCGACGACGGGATGGTGGCCGAGAACATCATCGTCTGCCGTTCTTTCGGGACCATCGCCAGGATGGCGTTGAGTTCGCGCTCGAACCCCATGTCGAGCATCTGGTCGGCCTCGTCGAGGACCAGGGTCTTGACCGCCTCGAGCTTGAGCGTTCCCTGGCGCAGGTGATCGAGCAGCCGTCCCGGGGTGCCGACCACCACCTGCGCGCCCCGCTGCAACCCCTCGAGCTGCCGGGTCATCGAGTCGCCGCCGTAGATCGCCAGCGCCTGCACGCCGGCGCCGGCGCCGAGGCGGGCCATCTCGCCGGCCACCTGCACGCACAGCTCGCGGGTCGGGCAGAGGACCAGCGCCTGGACCTGCTTCCGGGTCGTGTCGGTCTTCTCGATGATCGGGATGCCGAACGCCGCCGTCTTGCCGGTGCCGGTGCGCGACTGCACCAGGAGGTCGACCCCCTCGCGCGCCTTCGGGATCGAGGCGGCCTGCACCGAGGTGGCGGTGGTGTACCCCATCTCGGCGAGCGACTGAAGGATCCCCTCCGGCAGGCCGAGCGCGGTGAACGGCACCGCGTCGTCCGGGAAGGCCGACGGCACCTTCACTTCACCGGGGGCGCGCTTCGGCAGTTCCGGCGGTGGGTCCTTGGGAGTGCCGCGCGGCCGGATGGTGGTCACGCGCATCTGCCGCAGGCGCCCGGATTTCCGGGGGGGTTGTTGTTCCATGGAAAGCCGGATTGTAGGCCGCTACCGGGGCAGGGGTCAACGAGGGGGAGGGGGCGCCCGCCGTTGACCCCCCCAAGGGCTTTCGAATAAGTTTCACAGCGTTCCAGCACCCCTCCGGAGCCCCCGTGACCCTGAATCGCGCCGGCCGCGGCGCCATCCTGTTCATTTTCCTGACCGTCCTGGTCGACACCGTCGGCTTCGGGATCATCCTGCCGGTGACCCCGCGCCTGGTGATGCCGCTGACCGGGGAGGGGGTGGGGGCGGCTGCCGTCTGGGGCGGCTGGCTCGGATTCGTCTACGCGCTGATGCAGTTCTTCTGCGCGCCGATTCTGGGGGGGCTCTCCGATCGGTTCGGGCGGCGGCTGGTGATCCTGATGGCGCTCGGGGCGCTCGGGACCGACTACCTCGTGATGGGGTTTGCGCCGACGCTCGGATGGCTCTTCCTCGGCCGGTCGATCGCCGGCATCGCCGGGGCGTCGTTCACGCCGGCCTATGCCTACCTCGCCGACGTGACGCCCCCCGAGAAGCGGGCGCAGAACTTCGGCCTGGTCGGCGCGGCCTTCGGGATGGGATTCATCATCGGCCCGGCGGTCGGGGGCCTGCTCGGCGAATTCGGCGCGCGCGCGCCCTTCTTCGCCGCGGCGGCGCTGGCGCTCATGAACCTGGTCTTCGGCTTCTTCGTCCTGCCGGAGTCGCTGCCGCTGGCGGCGCGCCGACCCTTCGAATGGAAACGCGCCAATCCGCTCGGGACCCTGGCGCAGATGCGCAAGTACCCGGCGGTCATCGGCCTGATGGCGTCGCTCTTCCTGTGGCAGCTGGGGCACCAGGTGCTGCCGAGCACCTGGTCGTTCTACGCCATCTACCGCTTCAACTGGTCGCCGGGCATGGTCGGCGCGTCGCTCGCCTTCGTCGGCGTGATCATGGCAATCAGCACCGCGGGGCTGACCCGGACCCTGGTGCCGCGACTCGGGGAGCGCCGCGCGGTGCTGGTCGGGATCCTCGCCGGCTGCGTCGCCTATCTCGGCTACGCGTTCGCGACCGAAGGCTGGATGATCTACATCGCCATGCTGCCCTGGGTCTTCGCGGGCATGGTGCACCCCTCGATGCAGGCGATCATGTCGCAGATGATCCCGCCGAACGCGCAGGGGGAATTGCAGGGCGGCATCGCCAGCCTCTACAGCATCTCCTCGATCGCCGGGCCGCCGCTGATGACCCAGCAGTTCGGCTACTTCTCCTCCGACACGGCGCGCGTGCATTTCCCCGGCGCGGCGTTCCTGTGCGCGGCCTTCCTGTCGTTCGGCGGCGCGCTGCTCTTCCTGCGCACGGTCGGCGGGACGCTGGCGGCGCCGGCGAAAACCGCCGCCGAGCCCGCCCCGGACGCTTCGTAGCCCTTTCGGGCGCCGTTCGCCGACCCTGGACCGCCGTTCGCCGAATCGGGGGTGATCCCCCGCGCGGCGCGTCGTACTCTCCGGCATGGACGCGGCGGACGCGCCCGTCACATGGAGGTCGTGGTCATGGAACGAATGGATCGACTCGCTGGTCCGCGCAACGCCTCGAGGCTCTTCGTCGGCCTCGTGATCTGCGCGCTGGGCCTCCTGGCGCTGCTCGACAACCTCGGGCTGGTCGAGGTCGGAAACATCTGGCGGCTCTGGCCGCTGATTCTGGTGGCGCTCGGGATGGCGCGCCTCCTGCGGCCCGCCGGCTGCCAGGGTCGCTTCGGCGGCGGCATCATGGTGCTCATCGGCGGCTGGTTCCTGCTCAACAACCTGGGAATCGCGCGCTTCAATCCCGGCCTCTTCTGGCCGCTGCTCATCGTTCTCCTCGGCGGGCGGCTGATCTGGGGGGCGACGCGGCGCGGCATGCAAGGGCCGATGCCGGAAGGCGCGAGTCGCATGGACGCCTTCTCGATGCTGGGCGGCACGGAGCACAAGAGCAACGCCTCCGACTTCCGCGGCGGCCAGGCGACCGCGATTCTCGGCGGCTGCAAGATCGATCTGCGACTCGCGAACGTGAAGGAACCGCCGGCGGTGATCGATCTCTTCGTGATGTGGGGCGGGGTCGAGATCTTCGTGCCGCGGGAGTGGGGCGTGTCGATCCAGGGGACGCCGATCATGGGCGCCTTCGAGGACAAGACGTCGCCGCCGCCCGAGGGCGCGGGTCCCAAGCTCGTCGTGAAGGGCGTCGCGATCATGGGCGGGGTCGAGATCAAGAACTGAAACCGGGAGGCGGGGGAGGGCGAGGTCATGATGAGCGTGCAGAGTCAGGCGGGGCCGGGGGCGTACGGCGGCCAGCAGGGCCCGAGCGGGGCGCAGGGCGGCGACGGGGCGGTCTACCGGCCGGGTTATGGGTCGGCGATCGCGGCGTTCGGGCTCCTGGTCCTGATCGCGGCCGGCTCGGTCAGGTACATGCGCGAGCACCAGGGGCCGGTGTTCGAGAACTCGGCCGAGTCGTCGAGCGGCAAGGTCGACGCGGTCGCGGTGATGGGGGAGAAGCGGGTCACCAGCCTCGCCGGGGAATTCCGGAGCGCCGACGCGGTCGGAGTCATGGGACACTGCATCCTCGATCTGCGCCAGGCGACGATGCAGGGCGACACGGCGACGATCGACGCGGTGGCGGTGATGGGGCAGGTTGAGATCTTCGTGCCGCCCGACTGGATCGTGCTGCCGGACGACGTGCTCACGGTCGGCTCGCTCGTGAACCGCGCGCGCCACTCCGACGCTCCGAATCCGCGCACCGTGAACCTGACCGGGGCGGTCCTGATGGGGGAGATCCAGGTCCGGCGGTGAGCGCCGGAGGGAGGAGATCATGGAGAGACGCGTCGAAATCGTGCGCAACGGGATCACGTTCGGCTCCGCCCTGGCGATGGCGATCTCGTTCAACGTCAACCAGTCGGTGCTCTGGGCGATGCTGCATGGAGTCTTCTCGTGGCTCTACGTGATCTACTTCGTCGTGCGCTACCGCCTCTAGCCGCGATCCCCGCCGATGCGGATCGGGCTGTATCTCGTCGTCGGGCTCCTGCTCGGCGGGCTCCTGACGGCGCTCCTCCTGGCCGGGGGGGTGGCGTGGCGGGAGGCGGCTCTCCTGGGCCTGCCGCTCGGGATGATGTTCGCGGCGATCTGCGTCGCTTCGCGCTTCCCCTGCCTCGCGGCGCCGCTGGCGACGACCGGGCCGCTGCGGCTCGCGGCGACGCACGCCACGGCGGCGATCGCCTCGGTGGGCGCCTGGATCTTCCTCGGGATGGTGATCGCGCACGCGCTCGAGGATGTCGGCGGGATGCCGGGGAGCGTGGCCCGGTTCAAGACGACGGCGCCGACGCTGGTGATCGTCGGGCTGGTCGTCTTCCTGCTGGCCGTGGCGATGCAGTACCTGGTGCTGGCGCTCGAGGTGGCGCGCGCCGAGCAGGTGCGCGGCGTCGAGGCCCGCGTCCTGGCGCGCGAGGCCGAGCTGCGGGCTCTCCGGGCCCAGATCGATCCGCACTTCCTGTTCAACAGCCTCAATTCGATCGGCACCCTCACCGGCGACGATCCGGCCGCGGCGCGGCGGATGTGCCTGCTGCTCGCCGGCTTCATGCGCCGGAGCCTGGTTCTCGGCGCCCGCGACCGCATCCCCCTCTCCGAGGAGCTGGCCTTGGCGGGTGACTACCTGTCGATCGAGAAGGTGCGCTTCGGGGCGCGCCTCACGGTGCAGCAGGAGCTCGGCGACGGAGTGGGCGACCTGCTCGTGCCGCCGCTCCTCCTGCAGCCGCTCATCGAGAACGCGGTGCGGCACGGCGTCGCGCAACTGGGCGAAGGAGGCGTGCTGCGGATCGCGGCGCGCCGCTCGGGCACAGCGCTCCTGCTCGAGGTGGCGAACCCGCGCGACCCGCAGCGCTCGGGGCGCGGCGGCGCGGGGCTCGGCATCGAGAACGTGCGCGGCCGGCTGCGCACGCTGTACGGCGATCAGTCGCGCATGGAGATCGCCAAGGACGAGCATTCGTTCCGGGTCAACCTGACCCTGCCGGCGGTGGCCGCGCCGACAGGAGGGACGCGTGCCTGAGACCGACATGAAGCTGCGTCTGGTCATCGTCGACGACGAGGAGCTGGCGCGGCGCGGGCTCCGGCGCGACCTGGCCGCCGACCCGAACGTCGAGATCGTCGCCGAGTGCGCCGACGGGTTCGAGGCGGTGCGGGTGATCGCCGAGAAAGCGCCCGACGTCGTCCTCCTCGACATCCAGATGCCGCGCCTCGACGGGTTCGAGGTGCTCGAGTTGATCGATCCCGATCGCGCCGTGGTGTTCATCACGGCGCACGACGAGCATGCGGTGCGCGCCTTCGAGGTGAACGCGGTCGACTATCTCTTGAAGCCGGTCGACCCGGACCGGCTGGTCAAGGCGCTCGCCCGGGCGCGCGAACGGCTGGCGCGGCGCGAGCCGATGCCGATCGCCGCGCTCACCGCCGCGGCCCGCCCGCCGGGCGCGCCGCTGACGCGCCTTCTGGTCCGCGACGGCACCCGGGTGCACGTCCTGCCGGTCGAGAACGTCGACTACATCGAAGCCCAGGACGACTACGTCGCCATCCACGCCGAGGGGAAGAGTCATCTCAAGCAGCAGCCGATCGCGCACCTGGAGGGGCTCCTCGATCCGGGGCGCTTCGTGCGGATCCA
>DATKFL010000021.1:0-9245 GCA_035511355.1 Dongiaceae bacterium | reverse complement strand
GGCGCCGACCGAGAGAAGGAACGACGCCAGCACCGCCCCGCAGGCGACGAACGTCACGAAGCGCCGGCCGAATCTCCGGCCGGCCAGTCCCGTCGCCGCGAACCCCAGGAACGGCAGGAGCGGCACCAGCCACAGGAGGCGGATCATCACCATCGCAGGAGACTCACGTCGTCGACGTCGGTCGTCTGCCGCCGCCGGAAAAGGGCCAGCACGATCGCCAGGCCGACCGCCGCCTCGCAGGCGGCGACCGTGATCACGAACAGCGCGAAGACATGCCCGGTCATCGAGCGCAGCTCGTGCGAGAAGGCGACGAAGGTGAGGTTGACGGCGTTGAGCATCAGCTCGATCGACATCAGCACCACGATGATGTTGCGGCGCACGAGCACCCCGACGCAGCCGATGCTGAACAGCAGCGCGGCCATGACCAGGAAGTAGTCGACCCGCATCATCGAAGCCTCAATCCAGCCGCCGCTTGGCCAGGATCACCGCGCCCACCATCGCCGCCACCAGGAGCACCGAGGCGATCTCGGTCGCGAAGACGAAGTCGGTGAACAGGAGCGTCCCCATGTCACGCGCCGTCCCGAACCCCTCGAGCCAGCGCGGACTGTCGGCGAAGGCCTGGTCGGTCCGGTGCCGGAGGACCCAGAAGAGAATCCCGGCGAACCCGACGCCGAGAAGGTGCGCCGGCCAGCGCTGCCGGCCGCGCCCGAGCCGCAGTCCCTCCTCGGATTTGAGGTTGAGCAGCATGATCACGAAGACGAACAGCACCATGATGGCGCCGGCATAGACGATGACCTGGAGCGCGGCGAGCAGGTGCGCGTGCAGCATGATGTAGAACAGCGCCACGCACAGAAGGTTCAGGATCAGGAAGAGCACCGACACCATCGGGTTCGGGTGCAGCACCACGAGAAGCGCCGACAGGATCGCGACGAATCCGACCGCGCCGGCCCAGAAGTCCATCCCGAGAAGGTCGCGCCAGTAGAGCGCGAGCAGCACGATCGCGGCGGGGCCGCCGGCGACCGCCGACAGGATCGGCCGCGACGGCATGAGGGCGCGCAGGAGCGCCACCGCCATCACCACGATCACGAGGCCGCTCAGGAGCGTCATCAGGCCCATCCCATCAGGATGATGAAGGCCACCCACAGCACGTGCGCGACCGCGATCGGCAGGAGCACCTTCCACCCGAGGTTCATCAGCTGGTCGTAGCGGAAGCGCGGCAGCGTCCAGCGGACCCAGACGTAGACGAAGAGGAAGAACGCCACCTTGGCGAGGAACGCCCCGACCTGGATGAGGGCCGCGAGCGTCGGGTTCAGGTCGAGCGCCGCCAGGCCCGGCACGTGGTAGCCGCCGAAGTAGAGGGTCGTCACCAGGGCCGAGGCGGTGATCATGTTCAGGTACTCGGCCATGTAGAACATCGAGAAGCGCATGCCGGAGTACTCGGTGTGGTATCCGGCGACCAGCTCGCTCTCGGCCTCCGGCAGGTCGAACGGCAGACGGTTGGTCTCGGCGAACGCCGCGGTCAGGAAGACCAGGAACCCCGGGAACTGCCAGAGGATGTTCCAGCCGTGCTGCATCTGGCGCTCGACGACGTCGTTGAGCCGGAGCGACCCGGCGGACATCAGCACGCCGACCACCGCGAACCCCATGGCGAGCTCGTAGGAAATCAACTGCGCCGAGGATCGGAGCCCGCCCATCAGCGAGTACTTGTTGTTCGAGGACCAGCCGGCGAGCGCGATGCCGTAGACGCCGAGCGACGACAGCCCGAGGATGACCAGCAATCCCGAGTCGACGTCGGCGATCTGCAGCGGCACGGCGCGCCCGAGGATCATCAGCGGGGGCCCGATCGGGATCACCGAGAAGGCCGCCATCGCGGGCACGAAGATGATCACCGGCGCCAGGAGATAGAGCGCCTTGTGCGCCTGCGGCGGGGTGATCGCCTCCTTGAAGATGAACTTGATGCCGTCGGCGAGCGGCTGCAGGAGGCCGAACGGTCCGACGCGATTGGGACCGCTGCGGTCCTGGATCCAGGCGCAGACCCGCCGCTCCACCAGCGTCATGTAGGCGACCGCGGTCAGGTTGACGAAGAAGAGCAGGGCGATCTTGATGGTCGCCTCGAGCAGCAGCCGCGCGGTGAGCGGGTTCACATCACTCCCCGCGGACCGGCGCGCCGATCTCGCCGAGCGCGCGGTGCGTCATCCCGGCGAAGGCCGGGTAGGTGCGGGCCGCTTCCTCGAAGACCTGCGCCGCCGAGGTCCACGAGGATGCCGCGCCGAAGCGGCGCCCCAGCTCGCGCAGGATCGCCCAGACCGGATCGGCGGCGGCCTGCGGCCGGACGGCGGCGCGCGTCCGCTGCGCGCGGCCGGTGCAGTTCACGAAGACCCCTTCCGACTCGCCGTAGGCGGTCGACGGGAGGGACACCTGCGCCGCCTCGGCGGTGGCGGTGCGGAAGGCGTCGATGACCACCAGCGCCTCGAGGTTCTGGAGCGCCGACGCCGGCAGCCAGCCGTCCCCGGCCGGATCCTCACCGATGACCAGGAGAGCCTTCACGCGCCCGGTGGCGATGTCGCCGGCGAGCGCGGCCGCCGTGGCCGCGGCCGGCGCACCGAACCCGACGAGGGCCGCGCCGCGCGCGTTCGGCGTGCGGTCGCGCCGGATGAGGAGCGCGTCGTCGGCTCCCTCGTCGTGCGGCGGCACGGCGACCCTTTCGATCCCGGCCGCCGCGAGCGTCGTCCTGGCCGCGTGCAGGTCCTCGATCGAGAGGCGCGCCGAGACGACCGCGGCGACCGACCCCTTGCCGTGGCGCGAGGCCGCGGCCTGCAGGATGGCCGCCGCCTGATCGAGCGCGTCCCCGGCCGCGGTGCCCGCCGACCCGGCGCCGGCGCCCGCCGCGCGCTCGAGGCGCTTCCCCTCCTGGGCCGGCAGGTGCGTCTGGCGGCCGTAGTCGCACATCCACCAGCCGTTGACGTCCGCGTTCTGGCGCGGCGTGATCCGGTGCACCTTGTGATCGTAGGTCGCGAGATCGACGTTGCAGCCGCGCGCGCAGCCGGTGCAGATCGACGGCACGTTCTTGAGGAACCAGACGCGCGCCTGGAACCGGAACGGCTTCCAGGTGAGCGCGCCGACCGGGCAGATGTCGACGGTGTTGCCGGAGTAGGCGTTGTCGAGCGGCTTCCCGGGGAAGGTGTCGATGATCGCGTGCCCGCCGCGATCGACCAGGGTCAGCTCGCGCGTGCCGGTGACCTCTTCGCAGAAGCGCACGCACCGGGTGCACTTGATGCAGCGCTCGCCGTCGAACACGATGCGCTCGCCGATCGGCACCCGCTTGTCGTGGTGCACCTTCTCGTCGACGAAGCGGCTCTGCCCCTTCCCGTACTCGGCGGAGTACTGCTGCAGCCGGCACTCCCCCGCCTGATCGCAGATCGGGCAGTCGAGCGGGTGGTTGATCAGCAGGAACTCCATCATCGCGGCGCGCGTCGTCCCGACGCGCGGGGTCGTGGTCTTCACCACCATCCCCTGCGCCGCGATCGTGGCGCAGCCGATCTGGAGTTTCGGCATCTTCTCGATCTCGACCAGGCACATGCGGCAGTTGCCGGCGACACTCAGGCCCGGGTGGTAGCAGTAGTGCGGCACTTCGACGCCGAGCCCGGCGGCCGCCTGCAGGACGTTGGTCCCCTTCTTCACCACCACCGGCCGGCCGTCGATGAGAAGCGCCACCTCGTCCGGTCCGCAGGGCGGCAGCGCGGGCCCCGCCGGCGCGGCGGCGGCCTGCGGCGCCGGCGCGGGGCCGGGGGGCGGGGCGGGTGGATTCGGGTCGGGCATCGTCGTCCTCGATTCCTTCAGCGCACCGACGCGGCGCCGAACGGGCAGGCCTTCCGCGTGACGTGATCGTCGAACTCGGAACGGAACTCGGCGACGTACGACCCGACCGGCCAGGCGACCGCCTCGCCGAACGGGCAGATGGTGTTCCCCTCGACCTTGCGCGCCACGTCGATCAGGAGATCGGGATCCTCCGGGCGACCCTGCCCCGTCTCGAGGCGGCGCAGCACCTGCACGAACCAGCCGGTTCCCTCGCGGCAGGGGGTGCACTGGCCGCACGACTCGTGGGCGTAGAACTCCGCCAGGTTCAGGAGCGCCCCGACCATGCAGGTGCTCGAATCCATCACCATGCCGCCCGCCGAGCCGAGGCTGGTGCCGGCGGCGGCGAGCGAATCGAAGTCGAGGAGGACGTCGCAGCGCGAGGCCGGCAGGATCTTCATCGACGAGCCGCCCGGCACGCACGCCTTGAGCGGCCGGTCGGGATGCAGCATGCCGCCGGCGCGGTCGTTCAGGAGCTCCAGGAGCGGGATGCCGAGCGGCGCCTCGTAGACGCCGGGCTTCCTGACGTGGCCCGAGAGGCAGAACAGTTTCGGGCCGGTGTTCTTCGGCCGGCCGATCGAGGCGAACCAGGCCGCGCCGCGCTCGGCGATGTACGGGACGTTCGCCAGGGTCTCGACGTTGTTGATGATCGTCGGGCAGCCGTACAGGCCGACCACCGCCGGGAACGGCGGCTTCAGGCGCGGCAGGCCGCGCTTCCCCTCGAGCGATTCGAGGAGCGCCGTCTCCTCGCCGCAGATGTAGGCTCCGGCGCCGCGGTAGACCAGGACGTCGAGGTCGTAGCCGCTGCCGAGGATGTTCTTCCCGAGGAAGCCCTTCTGGTACGCCTCGGCGATCGCCTTCTCGAAGGTGCGCGCCCCGCGGTGGAACTCGCCGCGGATGTAGAAGAACGCCGTGTGACACTCGATCGCGTACGACGCCAGGATGATCCCCTCGAGCACGAGATGCGGATCCTTTTCGATCAGCAGCCGGTCCTTGAAGGTGCCCGGCTCGCTCTCGTCGGCGTTCACGCACAGGTAGCGCGGCTTGTCCTTGGTCTTCGGCAGGAACGACCACTTCATCCCGGCCGGGAAGCCGGCGCCGCCGCGCCCGCGCAGCTCCGATGCCTTCACCTCGTTCAGGAGCGCCTCGGGCGTCGTTCCCTTCAGCACCTTGCGGAGCGCCTCGTACCCGCCGTGCCGGAGGTACACGTCGATCGTCTCCGAGCGCTCGCGGTGGATGTTGCGCGTGAGCAGGAGCTCCTGGGCCATCAGCGCTTCCCCCGCAGGCGCTCGACCAGCGCGTCGGCGGCGGCCTGGTCGAGGAGCGGGACGTCCTCGTCGTTCACCTGCGCGCACGGAGCGGTGTCGCACGCCCCGAGGCATTCGACCCACTCGAGGGAGAACTGGCCGTCCCGGGTCACCTCGCCCGGCCCGATGCCGAGCCGTGACGCGAGGTGATTCATGGTGTCGCGCGAACCGCGCAGCATGCACGAGAGCGTCCGGCAGATCTGGAGATGGTGCTTCCCCACCGGCCTGCGGTGGAACATCGTGTAGAACGACACGACGCCGGCGACGAAGGCGGGGGCGACGCCGAGCTTGCCGGCGACGTACTCCATCGCCTCGGTCGACACCCAGCCCTTTTCCTCCTGCACCAGGTGCAACGCCGGCAGGAGCGCCGAGGACCGGCGCGGGTAACGGTCGAGCACCGCGTCGATCCGCCGGTCGGTCTCGGGGGAGACCGGGATGGTCGTCGCGCTCACCGGTCGACCTCCCCCATGACCGGGTCGAGGCTGGCGATGATCGCAATCAGGTCCGACACCAGGCCGCCGACCGCCATCTTCTCGATCGCCTGCAGCGAGATGAAGGACGGCGAGCGGATGTGCAGGCGGTACGGCGACTTGTCGCCGGTGCTGCGGATGTAGAAGCCGAGCTCCCCCTTGGGAGCCTCGATGGCGTGGTAGATCGCGCCCTCCGGCGCCTTGAACCCCTCGGTCACGATCATGAACTGCTGGATCAGCTCCTCCATCTTCTGGAGGACCGTGTCCTTCGGCGGCAGCACCACCTTGGGGTCGTCGATGTTGATCGGCCCCTCGGGGAGGTTGCGCACCGCCTGATCGAGGATCCGCACGCTCTGGCGCATCTCCTCGAACCGGACGAGGTAGCGATCGAAAACGTCGCCGTGGCTTCCGATCGGCACGTCGAAGTCGTAGTTCTCGTAGCCGAGGTACGGCTCGGTCTTGCGCACGTCGTAGGGAATGCCGCAACCGCGCAGGTTCGGGCCGGTGACCCCCAGCGCGACGGCGTCGGCGGCGGTGATGACGCCGACGTTCTGGGTGCGCTGCAGCCAGATGGTGTTGCCGGTCAACAGGGCGTCGAGCTCGTCGAGCACCTTCGGGAAATCGCGCACGAAATTGGTGACCAGGCGCACCCAGCCGTCCGGGATGTCGCGGCAGAGACCGCCGACGCGCGGGTAGGACGTCGTCAGCCGGCCGCCGGTGAGCGACTCGATGATGTTGTAGATCGCCTCGCGCTCGCGGAAGGTGTGGAAGAAGACCGTCGCGGCGCCGAGATCGAGCGCGCCGGTCCCGAGCCACAGCAGGTGCGCCGAGATGCGCGCGATCTCGCAGCACATGACGCGGATCACCTGCGCGCGCGGCGGCACGGTGATTCCCATGAGCTTCTCGACCGCCATGACGTAGCCGACGTTGGTCGACAGCGGCGCCAGGTAGTCCATCCGGTCGGTGTACGGGATGAACTGGTTGTAGGTCATCCCCTCGGCGATCTTCTCCATGCCGCGGTGCAGGTAGCCGACGTACGGGCGCACCGCCTTGACGGTCTCGCCGTCGAGGGTCACGACCAGGCGCAGCACGCCGTGCGTCGACGGGTGCGACGGCCCCATGTTGAGGACCGTCTGGTCGGCGCGCAGGGCGTCGTCCGGCCCCGGATGATCGGCCGCCATGCCGGGCAGATCGGTCGACGCCATCTAGGCGTGCTCCATGTCGCGCCAGCCGGGCGAGGCGGGACGGCCGCCCGGATCGATCGAGACCGGCCCTCCCTCGACGTCGAAGTCCTTCCGGAGCGGATGGTCGGGGTAGTCCTCCGGCATGATGATGCGGCGCAGATCCGGATGCCCCTCGAAGCGGACGCCGACCAGGTCGTACTGCTCGCGCTCGAGCCAGTTGGCGCCAGACCAGATCGAGGTGACCGACTGGACCCCCTCGCCCGGCTTGAGGCGCACTTTCAGGTTGATCCGCCGGTTCTTCGCCAGCGAGTAGAGGACGTACACCACCTCGTGCTCGTACTCCCCTTCGAGGAAGTGCAGCCCCGCGCAGGCGGTCAGCATCGAAAACGGCAGGTCGTGATCGTCGCGCAGCGCCTGCGCCACCTCGACGAGACGGGTGCGATCGAGGACGAGCGTGATCTCGCCGCGGAACTCCTCGACGGCGACGACGGCGCCGGGATGGCGCTCCCGGACCTTCGCGATCACCTCGCGCGGCGGGTTCGGCTCGATGTAGGGGCCGGCGGCCATCGCGTCAGTCCCACTCCAGGGCGCCACGCCGCCAGACGTACGCCAGCCCGGCGGTCAGGACGGCGAGGAAGAGGATCATCGACACGAAGCCGTCCATCCCCATGTGACGGAAGACGGTCGCCCACGGGTACAGGAAGGCCGCCTCGATGTCGAACAGGATGAACAGCATCGCCACCATGTAGAAGCGCACGGTGAAGCGCTTGTCGGAGGGGTCGATGAGGTCGCTGCCGCACTCGTACGGGGAGAGGTCGGTGCGGCTCCGGCGCGGGGTGCCGAGCCAGGTCGAGAGACCCAGGATCACCCCGGCCAGTCCGAGGGCCAGGAAGACCTGGATGCCTATGGGAATGTAGGGGATCACGCCCGCCCCGCGCACCCGGCCGGCGCTTCCCCCTCACCGCGAGAGGCCCTCTCCCGCGTGGCTTTTCAGGGGTTTTCGGCGCGACCGGAACCGGGGGCGGATGCTAGCACCCCCCTTCACGGGGCGTCAATGCGGCAAGGGCCTCGAGGACGGGCGTTCTGCGACCCCGGGGGGGGCCCGGCGTAGAGGCCGGCGGGGGACGGGTCCGGCGACGCTGGCGCGTCGCCTCCCCTCGGCTCGCTGCGCGCCTGCCCACCGCGCGCGCAGTTCGCGCGCGGCGGGGCCCGCGGCGCGCAGTCTCGCACGCCCCCGCCGGCCTCTGCGCCGGGCCACTGTGGGAGGCGCGACCCACGGCTCGAGGTGCGGGGGGCTATACTCCGGGCACGGGGCGGTCGCCGTCGAGCGCTCGATCCTCTCGAGGTCGAACACGATGCAAACAGAAGCGAAGGGTCGGACCGCGCAGGCGGACGACGCGGCGGTCACGCAGAGGCTGCTCGATCTGTTCATCCGGGGGGGGCTGATCGCGCTGCTCGCGGCGTTGTGCTTCGCGGTCTTTTCTCCTTTCCTGTCGCTCATGGCCTGGGCGGTGGTGCTGGCGGTCGTGCTCTACCCCGCGCACGCCTGGCTGGCGCGGCGGGTGGGCGGAAGGAACGGGCTCGCCTCGACCCTGATCGTCGTCGTCGGCGTCCTGTTCCTCGTGGTGCCGACCGCGCTTCTCCTGGAATCGTTCGGCGGGACGGTGCACGGCCTCGTCGCCTCCGTGCAGGACAACACCCTGCGGATCCCGGCGCCGGCGGAGAGCGTGCGGGGGTGGCCGCTGGTCGGCAACAAGATCTACGGCTTCTGGTCGAAGGCGTCCACCGATCTGCCGGCGCTGGTCCAGAGCCTGCAGCCGAAGATCGGCGAGCTGGCGCGCAAGGCGCTCGCGATGGTCGCGAAGGTCGGGATCGGGGTCCTGCAGTTCCTCGCCTCGCTCATCGTGGCAGGCATCCTGATGGCGCACGGCGAGAGCGGCACGCGGGCGATCGGCGGGATCCTCACGCGTCTCGTCGGCGTCGAGCGGAGCGTGCCGTTCCAGCGTCTGTCGACCGCGACGATCCGCGGCGTGGCGCAGGGGGTCATCGGCATCGCCTTCGTGCAGGCGATCCTCGTGGGTCTGGTCCTGCTGATCGCCGGAGTGCCCTGGGCCGGGGTGCTGGCGGGGATCACGCTCGTCCTGAGCATCGCGCAGGTGCCGGCGCTCCTGATCATCATCCCCGTGGTCGTCTATCTCTGGGCGAGCGGCGACTACGGCACCGGAGCGGCGGTCCTCTACACGATCCTGCTGCTCGCGGCGGGGATGGCCGACAACATCCTGAAGCCGCTCATGCTCGGACGTGGCGTCGAAGCCCCGATGCCGGTCATCCTGCTCGGCGCCCTGGGGGGCATGGCCTCCGGCGGCATCCTGGGCATGTTCGTCGGCGCCACGGCGCTGGCGCTCGGCTACCAGATCTTCATGAAGTGG
>DATKFL010000020.1:0-4583 GCA_035511355.1 Dongiaceae bacterium | reverse complement strand
GCGGACGAACGAGAAGACCTGATCCGGTCGCGCCACCGCGACGTCGGGCCGCGCCTCCGCGTACAGGGCGCGCTCCGCCGCGACATAGCGCATCGAGCCGGCCGCCTGGCGCAGGAGACCGAGCGCCGAGGGGCGCGCGTCGGTGACCCGGCCGGCCTCTCCGGGAGCCGCGGCGCCCGGCCGGGCGGCCGGTTCCGGGGGCAGGCGCAGGTCCAGGCGCGTCCCGCGCGCCGCCTCGAGGTGGGCGCGGAACCAGTCCGGAGGCCGGAAGGCCGGATTCATGAAGGCCAGCACGACGTCGTGTCCGCGCATCGCGACCGCGCGCGCCAGCTCGAACGAGCGGATCATCGTCGGCAGCGACGTCGCCATGTAGTTCACGAACAGGATTCTCATCGCGCGGCCGCCCCGCGCGCCTCGTGCAGCCGCGCCGCGAAGGCCCCGACCTGAGCGGCATGCCGAAATCCCCGCTCGACGCGGAGACGGCCCGCCGCCCCCATCCGCTGTCGGGTCGAGCGATCGGCGGCGAGTTCGCCGACGCAGCGCGCCAGATCCTCCACCGACCCGGCCGGGAAGAGCCTCCCCTCGACGCCGTCGTCGACGATCTCCGACAGGCCGTGGAGGTCGGGAGCGACGACCGGGATGCCGCTCGCCATCGCCTCGAAAAACACCATCCCGAACCCTTCGCTGACGCTCGACAGGACGAAGAGATCGGCGTCGCGCAGCGCCTCCGCGACTTCGGATTCGCCGAGCGCCCCGGCGAACCGGACGCTGCCGGCGATTCCGAGCCGCCCGGCGAGCGCTTCGAGCTCGCCACGCCGTGTGCCGTCGCCCACGATGGTCAGCGCGAACCGCCCCCCCGCGCGCGCGAACCGGGCACAGGCCTCCAGAAGGAGGTGCTGCGCCTTCTGCCAGACCAGCCGGCCGACGGTGACGATCCGCAACGGCCCGTTCCCGTCCGCGCCGGCCGGACTCCGCGGACGGAACCGATCGGTGTCGATCCCGAACGGCTGCACCTCGATCCGGGCGCCCGACGCTCCCTCCGCGACCAGGTGGTCGCGATTGAACCGCGTGCCGACGCGCGTGAAGCGCGCGGCGTCGACCTTGACGGCGAGCAGCACCCGCTCGACGAAGATGTCGGTGCCGTGCGCCGTCAGGCTGAACGGCGGCCCGCCGAGCGGGTCCAGGAGCCACGCGATGGTCGCGGTCCCGGAGAGGGCGTGCGCATGCAGATGATCGCAGCCGGCCGCGGCCAGGCGGGGCGCGAGGGCCACCGCTTCGACGAAGTGCAGCAGCGTCCGCCGACGATCGCGCGGCCGCAGCCGCCCCGCGAACAGCGCCCGCGACAGCGCGCGCAGGTAACCGATCGGCCGGCGGGCCATCGTCAAGACATGCGCCGCGATCGCCGCGCCGGCCGGCATCGGCAGAAGGTAGTCGGTGCGCGCCGCAAGGTCGGCGGTCCCGGAGGTGATCTCGTCGGCCGCCGGCCGGCGGATCGCGAACAGCCGCACCGGCACTCCCTGCACTTCGAGCGTCCGCACCTCGTTGGCGATGAAGGTCGTCGAGGGGAGCGGGAAGGTGTGCACGAGGATCGCGAGCGGCCGCGACCTGCTCACCCGCTCCATGCAAGCCGCTCCAGGCGGGTGGCGAGGACCGACAACGACTGCGACGGCACCACCTTGCGCGGCAGCCGCAGGCGCGCGTCGCCGCGCCGCAGCGTCCGTTCCTCGGTGGTCACCGCCAACTGCACGCCGGCGTCCCGCACCGCCCGTTCGACCGCGCCGCCCTTCTCGCCCGCATCGCCGTAAGGATAGGCGAAAGCGGTCGGCTCGATCCCGAGCGCGCGCAGGTCGTCGATCGATCCCTGCACCTCGGCGGCGAGGGTCCCGGGATCGATGCGCGACAGCGCCGCGTGGGTCACGCCGTGCGCGCCGAGCTCGAAGCCGCGGCGGGCGATTTCCTTGAGGCTCTCCGGTCCGAGGCGCTCGGCGTCGGCGTCCCGATCCCCGGGCTCCACGTGCAGGACGGCGAACCAGTCGGCGAGCGCCTCCTGCGGCCAGGCGCGCGCCGCGCGGACGAGCGCGCGCGCCGCGTCGGCGCGCGACGGCTGGGCGTACCCCGGCGCGGTGGCGGCCCGGAGGTAATCGAGGACCAGGGGGCGGAGCGCCTTGGGCGCCGCGGCGATCGCCGCGTCGGCACCCGGCCTGGAGCCGGCGCCGGCCGCGACCCGCCGCAGGCCGTGGCGCAGCTCGTCCCACCAGAACTGGGTGCCGCGACAGGTCGGGCCGGTGCTGACGAAGAAGGTGGCCGGCGCGCGGTGGCGCTCCAGGACCGGCACGGCGAGCGTCAGGTTGTCGGCGTAGCCGTCGTCGAAGGTGATCACCAGCGTGTCGCGCCGCAGCGTCACGCGTCCCTCGAGCCAGTCGGCCACCCGTCCGAGCGGCCAGAGATCGAAGCGCCGGGAGAACCAGGCGATCTGCGCCTCGAACGCGATCGGATCGACCGCCAGCGGGGAGAAGGGGGCCGGATCGACCGCGACGCGGTGGTACCCGAGGATGGTCAGCGCCGGCCGGCCGAGCCCGGCGACCCGGAGCGCCCGCGAGGCGGCGAGCGCGCCTGATCCGCGCAGCAGGTCAGCGAGACGGCGTTTGCGTTCGACGTTCAAGGGCCATCACCACCGCCGCCACCAGCGTCACGGTGCCGAGGAGCGGTTCCTTGCGAAGCGTGAGGTCGAAAAGGTTCGCGCACCCGAGTCCGATGACGACCACCAGCCCGGTCCCGCCGGCGACGAAACCGATCTCATCGCCGCGCCACAGGAGCCGCCACGACAGCGCGCCCAGGATCGCGCCGATCGCGACGAACGCCGCGAGGCTCGGCAGGCCGGTCTCGGCGGTGACCAGGGCGAAAACATTGTGCACCGGCTGGTGGATGATGTTCACCGTCCCCTGCCGATCGTACAGCGCCATGTTCTCCTCGAACGAGTTCAGCCCGATGCCGGTCAGCGGGTGACGGCGCACCATCTCGCCGGCGATCCGCAGCAGGTCTTCGCGCGACTCGACCGCTTTCCCGGGATCGAAGACCAGGCGGGTCCAGACGGTCCCGAAGAGGCCGCTGTCCGCGGCGTCGCCGCCGACGCCCCAGGCGCGCAGCGTCGTCCCGTCGATCCCGAAGCCGAAGATCAGGAGCACCACCACGAGCGCCACGATCACGAGGGCGATCGGCACGACCCGATGCAATCGTCCGGTCGCGAGCGCCAGCGCCCCGATGAGAACCCCGAGGATGCCGCCGCACAGGAGCCCCGTCCGCGAGAAGGTCAGGACCAGCGCCAACCCGCCGAGCGCGAGCGGCGGCAGGAGCGCCGCCTTGACGAGCACCGGGATGCGCGCCACCAGGAGCAGCATTCCCAGCCCGAGCGGGACGAGCAGCCACGCCGCGAAGGTGTTGCTGTGCCCGAGCAGGCCGGTGACCCGCTGGATCACCTCGCCCCCCATCAGCTCGAACGCCGACTCGGTCACCCCGCCGACCGCCACCGGCAGGGTGAGATAGAGAAAGTACTGCGCCAGGGCGACCAGTCCCTCGATCGCCAGGACGGCGAAGGTCGCGAGGGCGAAGCCCTGCAGGTACTCCGGCCGATCGATCGTCGTGCGCAGCGCCCAGAAGAGCAGGAGGTACTTGGCGTAGCGCAGCATCTCGGCGAGAAGGAGCCCCGGCTCGCTCGTGACCGCGATCGACGCGAGGCAGAGAAGGAGAAAGATCGCGACCGCGGTGTCGAGCCGGGTCCACGCCGGCAGCCGCCTGCGACCCAGGGCGAGGTCGGCACCCCACAGGAACAGGACGATGGCGATCGGCAGATCGACGAGATAGAGGATCGGCTCCGCCGGCGCGCCGCCGAAATGATCCCAGGTGGCATATCGCGCGCCGTGGCTCCAGAAGCCGTACTGCAGCCCGAGCGGCAGCGCGGCGGCGAGACCGATCGCGGCCAGCAGGCGCCGGTCGCGCGCCAGGACGAGGGCGCACCCGGTCACCACCGCCGCCACCGCGACCAGGGCCCACTTGGTGCCGCGCGGCAGGGCGAGGAGGAGCGCCCCGCCGACCAGGGCGCCGGCGCCGGCGGTCAGCGCCGCCTGGAACCGCGCCGCGGCGCCTTCGTCGCGCGCGGTCGCGGCGGGGGCGCTCACCAGAACAGTCTCCGGTAGATCGACGCCGGGATCGGATTGCGGCGCCGGTTCAGGACGCACCCGGCGATCCGGCCGCCGTGCCGGCGCACCAGTTCCGCCATCCGCGCCAACGGCTCGCGCCCGGTGCGGTCGTACGCCGCCACCAGCACCACCGCCTCGACGTACGGCAGGAACTTCAGGAACAGGGGATCCCCCTGCGCGCCCGGAACGTCGACGATCACCCGCGCGCCGCGCGCCCGGGCCCTTTCGATCATCGTCTCGGCGCCGGCCGAGGATCCGTCCCGGTCGCCGCGACGGAGCGCGACCACCCGGCGCTCGAAGGCGGTGCCGACCGGGGCCGGGACCGCCGCCGCTTCCTCCGGCGGGAGCGCCTCGGCCTGGAGCGGCGCGGTGGGGCCGTCGAAGGCG
>DATKFL010000019.1:0-4816 GCA_035511355.1 Dongiaceae bacterium | reverse complement strand
GCGCGCCAAGAGCCGGAAGGGCAAGGTCACCAGCTTCGTGAATACATTCACGAGAGCCCGCAGGATCACCCGCCCGAGCCGGAACTTCGGATCGTCGAGGCTCCCCTCGACCGGCACGTCGAGCGCCACGACGCCGTTGCGGTCGCGCAGGAGCGCCAGCCCGAGCCGCACCGGAAGGTGGGTCGCGTCGGGGCTCTCGGTCTTCGCGCCGAGCGTGAACGGGTTGGCGGTGAGGAGATTGCTGCCCACGACCGCGCGGTTCTCGAGGCGGTACTGCATCGCCACGTCGAGCCGGCCGCGGTCGAGCGCGTAGCCGAGGTAGCGTGCGGTGTAGGGCCCCATCGGAGAGAGATCGATCCCCTGCGCCGCCAGCCGCAGATCGCTGAACACGTCGGCGCCGAGCGGGTCGACCTGCCCTTCGAGGGTCACCGGCGCGATGTCGTCGACGCGCGCGGCGATCCGCACGCCGGCGCGCGCCCCCGGGCGCGACGACAGGCCGGCAAGCGTTCCGCCGATGCGGGTCAGCGCGAAGGTGACCGGCGGGGTCATGCCGCGATCGATGAACCGGAGCTCGCTCCCGGAGATGCGGGCGCTGGCGACGCGCGTGTCCGCCTCGTCGGCGGGCGCGGGCGCGGCGGCGGGCGTCGGCGGCGGTGGGGCCGGCGCCGCCTCGGGGGCGGCGTCGTCCGCGGCCTGGTCACCGGCCGGCGGCGCCGCCGGCAGCCGCAGCACGTCGGAGACGTTCAGCCGCCCGGTGGCGTCCATCGTCACGATGCCGCGCGCGCTGTCGATCGCCAGCTCGGCAATCCGCATCCGATCCTGCTCGTACGCGTAGTCGACGCCGCCCAGTCGCACGCTCCGCCACGACAGGAAATCGCCGCGATGCGGACCGTCGACCGAGGCGAAGTCGTCCATGCGCACGTCGCCCTTGAACGAGAACTTGAGATGGTCGGGGTCGATGATGTCGGCGCCGAGCTGTCCCTTCGCCGAGAACAGCCCCTTGGTGACGCGCAGGTCGAGCGTCGGCTCCACGTACGGGTCGACCGGGACCACGTCGATCCCTTCGAGCGCCACGTTGAGGGTGCCGGCCAGGCCGACGAGGGAGAGATCGCCGTCGGCGTGCAGAGTGCCGCCGCCGTTCCACCGCAGATCGAGGGTCCCTTTCTCGGTCGTGCCGGGGATGTTGTCGACCCCCTTGAGGCCCAGGTTGATCGCGTCGAGGCGGACGCGCACCGGCCGCGGCGGCGACAGGTCCTCGGCGTCGACGGTGTAGTCGATGAAGCTGACGTCGTCGAGGCGGATCGGCGCGGCCGGGCCCGCGGGGGCGGGCCGGGAAGTGTCCGGGGTGGCCGCGTTGGTCTCGTAAAAGGGCAGCAGCATGTCGAGCAGGTTCACATGCCCGTCCTTCGACTTCTTCAGCAGGACATGCCCGCCGCGGGTGGTGAACCGGCCGAGGGTGAAGGCGCCGCCGATGAGATCGAAGTCCAGGCCCGACGCCTCGGCGATCGGGGCTTCGAGGGCGATCTCCTCCTTGCCATGTTCCGCCACCTTGAGGTCATGGAGCGCGATCGACGCGCCGTTGAGGAGGAGCACCTTGGCGTCGGCTCCGGCTCCCCAGGCGACCCGGTAGCCGGAGCGGACGTCGGCGGTGCCGCTCTTCACGTCGAACGGCACCATGCCCCGGTAATAAGGATGGTATTTCCCGAGAGTGACCTTCTCGAGGCTGAAGGTCCCTTCCGATCCGAGCGGGTCGAGCGCGAAGGTGCCGTCCCAGGAGAACTGTTCTCCGGCCTCGGTCTGGCCGCGGAAGGAGTACTGGTTCCCCTCGCCGCGACGCGTGGTGAAATCCTTCAGGTCGATCCGCAGCGGGCCGAGGGTGCTGGTGAAGGTCGTCGGGGTCGAGCGATCGATGAAGGCGAGCGAGGCGTCCTCGATCCGCAGCCGGGCGATGTCGATCACCGGCGGCGGGCCGGGCGGCGCCGGTGCCATGGCCGGACCGGCGGGCGGCGCCGGTGCCGTGCCCGGCTCGGGGGCCGTCAACCGCGCGACGATGTCGTCGATGTTGAGCGCGCCGCCCGGCAGGATGGCCAGCCGCCCCGCCGCGCCGACCAGGTGGATCTGCCCGAAGCACCACTCGCGCCGCCAGAGCGAGCGGAGCGGCGCGAAATCGACGTACAGGCGATCCCAGCGGAGGAGCGGCGTGCGGTCGCGGTCGTCAATCAGCAGGCCGTCGGCGGTGATCGACAGGGCGAACGGGTTGAGCCGCAGCCGGGTGAGATGCACCTCGCGCCCGAGCCGCGCCGACGCCTCGCGTTCGACGCGCCCGCGCAGGAGCGGCGGCGCCACGAGGAACCCGGCGATCGCGTAGACCGCCACAAGAGCCGCCGCGATGATCAGGAGCCGTCGCCGGCGCCCGGTCGCGCTGCGGTCGCGCTGCGCCGTCTCCCGAGGCGGTTCCGGCGTTGCGCTCATCGCTCTCCCCTGGAGACCTGCTCCTAGAAACGGAACAGGATGACGAATTGAACCTGGCGGGCGTCGCCGCGCTCGCCGTCGAAGTTGCGTCGCGTCCCGTAAATGTACTGCACCCCGGCGTCGATCCGCGTGATCGGCGAGAAGATCAGGTTGGCGCTCAGGCGCTGGGTGCGGTGATAGGCATCGGGCGGCTGGAAGTCGGCGTTCTCGACCGTGACCACGCTCCAGATGATCGACGAGCGCAGGTTCATGTCGCGGACCCGATCCCACCGCTTCCACATGTGCTCGTAGTCGAGGAACCAGCCGAAGGCCGGCAGGACCGCGAATTCGCCGGTCGCCGCGTCGAAGACGCCGTCCTGGCCCCCCAGCGAATTCAGGTCGTTGATGTACCGGCCGATGCCGCGCCCGCCGTTCAACTGAAAGATGAAGCGGTCGGTCAGGTTGAAGTAGCGGAACGGGATGACGCCGCTCACCCCGAGCCCCCAGCCGTAGGTGGTCACGTCGATCGTCGGGTCGGCGACGAAGGTGGCGCGGATCTCGCGCAGCACGCCGGCCACCTGCACGTGGCCGGTCTCCTTGAACTTCCAGATGCCGCGGCCGACGAAGTCGGGGAAGACGTCGCTGCCGGTGCCGTTGGTGACGTCCACCTTGGGGGTCTCGATGGCGAAGGCGACCGAGTGGTTCGGCGTGGTCCGCCAGTTGTAGCGCATCTGCGGCTGGCGCACGACGTTGTCGCTCGACACGCCTTCGAAGTCGAGGTCCTCGTGGTTGGCCGACGGGTCGGAAAAGGTGGACCAGGTCTGCCCGAACAGGAAGCCGTGGTACTGGCCGTAGGCGTGCCGCAGCCGGAACGAGTTGTTGGTGCCGAAGAAGTCCCCCTCGATGAAGGTGCGCACCTGCCCGGCGCCGGTCGGCGTGCGCATCTCGAAGTTGAAGCGGGTGGTGTTGGCGTTGATGTTGGTCTGCTTGCCGTCGTCGAGCGCCGGCGACGGGTTGACCGGGATCGAGTTGGTCAGGAAGCGATCCTTCGAGCCGAGCGGGTCGAGCGTCGAGACCATCGCCACGCGCACCCGGCCGCCGAACTTGATCGCCGCGTCGGTCCCCGGGATCCGGATCGATCCGGGAAAGTCGCCGGCGGAGACGATATCGGGTGGCAGCTCGGGGGTCTTGTTCGCGGCGGTCTCAACCTTCGCGAGGCGTTCCTCGATCGCCTTGCGGGTCTCGACCGTGGGGACCTCTCCCTGGAGCTCGTCGACGCGCCGCGTGAGCGACTCGATCAGGAGCCGCAGCTCGGCGATCTCCTTTTGCCGGGCCTCGAGGTTGCCGGCCTGCTCCTTGAGGAGCTTCTCCTGCTCGGCCAGCTTCTGCTGCTGCGCCTCGAGGAGACGCTTGAGGTCGTCGAGGGTCGGTTCGGCGGCCGGGGCGGGCGCCGCCGGCGTCGCGGCGGGCGCTTCGGGGGGCGGCGCCGGGGCGGGCGGCGGGTCGGCCGGCGGGGGATCGTCGACAGCGATCGCGACGGCCGTTGGGAGAGCGATGAGGAGCGCCAGGATCAGGAGGGTCCGTCCAGTGATTGCCGTCACGCACCACTCCGGCGCCCACCGGCGTGACGCCGGACGCGCCGGGGGATTATAGCGAGCCGCTTCCGAAAGCGCTGCGACCAGGGCGGGTTAGAATTCCCACATGGCACGCCTCCCGACGATCGTCGCCGCTCTCGTCGCCGGCCTGGCCCTCTGGGCCTGGCAGGCGCACACCGTGTCGGTTCCGGGATCGGGTCGTCCCGACCCGGCGGGCGCCCCGCCGTTGGAATTCCCGACCACTGATCCGGCCGCCTGGATCAATTCGCCGCCGCTGACGCTCGCCGGTCTCCGGGGGAAGGTGGTCCTGCTCGACGTCTTCACCTACGGCTGAATCAACTGCCGCCGGACGCTGCCGTGGGTGGCGTCGCTTGATCGCCGTTACCGGGCGCGCGGCTTGCGCGTCGTCGGCGTGCAGTCGCCGGAGTTCGACGTGGAGAAGGATCCAAAGGGAGTGCGCTCCGCGGCCGAGGCGCTCGGCATCACCTGGCCGGTCTTCCTCGACAACGACTTGAAGATGTGGGACGCGCTCGACAACCGTTACTGGCCGACCCAGTACCTGCTCGACCGGCACGGTGTGATCCGCGAGACGCATGTCGGTGAAGTGCACGCCGGGGACAACGACGCGCGGCGCCTCGAGCGGGCCGTCGAGTCGCTCCTCGACGGGCCGTCCCCGGTCCCAGCGGCTCCCTGAGGCCGTGCCGGCCGCCCCGCAGGATCTGGTTGACGCATGAACACCGCCGGCGTATCAAGGTCACAAAAGCGGAGGG
>DATKFL010000018.1:0-11699 GCA_035511355.1 Dongiaceae bacterium | reverse complement strand
AAGGCGGTCGGCGTGATGGGCGGCTACGTCTGCGGCGCGCGTTCCCTGATCGAGTTCTACGTCCACAAGGCGCGGCCGTTCCTGTTCTCGTCGTCGCACCCGCCCGCGGTGGTCGCCGCCGGCCGGGCAGCGATCGAGGTGATGGAGACCGAGCCCGAGCGGCACCGCCGGCTCTGGGAGAACACCCGGTTCTTCAAGGAGGGGCTCCGATCCCTCGGATTCGACACCGGCGGGTCGGTCTCGCCGATCACTCCGGTGATCGTCGGGTCGGGGGCCAAGGCGGCGCGCTTCTCCGACGATCTCTTCCGCGCCGGGGTCTTCGCGCAGGGGATCTACTTCCCGATGGTCGCCGAGGAGAAGTCGCGCGTGCGCACCATCGTCATGGCGACCCACACGCGCGACGATCTGGCCGAGGCGCTCGGGATCTTCGAAAAGGTCGGGAAGGCGGTCGGCGTGATCTAGGCGCGGTCCGGTTCAGTCGCGCCCGCTCCGGCGCGGGACGCCCAGCCGGCGATCGGTCTCGTCCAGGAGGTTCAGGATCTCGCCCAGCTCCCGGGTCACCGCTTCGAGCGCGCGCGACGGGTCCGGCGGCGGTGGCGGCGCCGGTTCGTACAATCCCTCGATCGGCTGGTCGCCGCCGTTCATCCCGAGACGCTCGCGCACCCCGGTGATGGTCAGCCCCTCGTCCTGGATCAGCTTCTTGATCGAGAGGACGAGGTCGATGTCCTTGCGGCGGTAGAGGCGCTGGCCGCTCTTGCTCTTGGTCGGCGCCAGCTGCGTGAACTCGGACTCCCAGAACCGCAGCACGTACGGCTGCGTGTCGGTGATCTGGCAGACCTCGTTCAGCTTGTAGAACAATTTGCGCGCGATCTCTTCGGGCATCGGGGCCCTCGCCCGGAACGGCCCGCCGGACAGGCCGCGGGCGCCATACGGTGGCGGAAGGCTACGGGATCGCGGCGGATGGTGTCAACCGCGGCGCGGCGAAAAACCCGCGTTCACGGCTCGCTCCGGCCGGCGCGCCCGTAGCGATCCTCGAGCCGCACCACGTCGTCCAGCTCCGGCGTCGACACCTCGAAGAGGACCGCGTCGGCGATCGCCTCCATCCGGTGCCGCGTGCCGGGCGGGAAATGCAGCGCCTCCCCCGCCTCGACGACCCGCTCCTCGGAGCGCCCGGCGGTCTCGGTGAGGAGCCGCAGCCGCCCTTCATAGACGTACAGCGCCTCGTCCTTGCGCTCGTGGTACTGCAGGCTCAGCGACTCGCCGGCGCGCACCTTGAGCACCTTGCCGGCATAGCGCGCCGTGTGCGCGAAGATGATCTCCTCGCCCCAGGGCTTCGGCACGCGTCGGATCATCGGATCACTCCTTGTCCACGTCGCGGTGCGCCGCGGTGACCGCGAAGCCGCGCGCCTTGAGATCGCCGGCCAGCGCCTCGGCCAGCGCCACCGATCGATGCCGGCCGCCGGTGCAGCCGATCGCGGCGGTCAGGTAGGACTTCCCCTCCCGCATGTAATGCGGGATCAGGAAGTCGAGGAGCGATCCGAGGCGCTCGCGCAGCGCGCCGAACTCCGGGAGGGCGTCGAGGAATTCCTTCACCTCCCGATCGAGGCCGGTGCGGCCCCGGAGCTCGGGCACGAAGAAGGGATTCGGCAGGAAGCGGGTATCGAACACCAGGTCCGACTCCGGCGGGATGCCGTGCTTGTACCCGAACGACAGGATGGTCAGGACCATCGCCTGCGCCGTGGTCGCCGGGGTCAGGTGCTCCTGGATGTAGCGCCGCAGGTCGTGCACGTTGTAGCGGCTGCTGTCGAGGATGAGATCGGCGAGATCGCGGAGCGGGGCGAGAATGGCGCGCTCGCGCCGGATCCCCTCCTCGAGCCCGCCGCCCGAGGCGAGCGGGTGCGGACGGCGGGTCTCCGAGAAGCGCCGGATGAGGGTCTCGTCGTCGGCCTCGAAGAAGATGAGACGCATCCGCCGCCCCGGCTCCGACTTGATCCGGCGGTAGACCTCGGGGAACTCGCGCAGGAGATCCCCTTCGCGCACGTCGATGACCAGCGCCGCGCGCCGGATGTCCTGGCGCGCCCCGGTGCAGAGGTCGGCGAACACGGGGATGAGGGTGACCGGCAGGTTGTCGACGCAGAAGTAGCCGCTGTCCTCGAACGACCGCACCGCGAGGGTCTTCCCGGACCCGGACAGCCCGGTGAGGATGACCAGCTCGCGGGCCGGAGTGTCGATGAGGCCACTCATGCGGCGCGATTCTACGGGCCGGGGCCGTCAATGTCCACGGCCACGCCGCATTGACCCGACCCGGGGGGGCGGTGGTATCGTCTCGACGCGCCGACACAGGAGACTCCCATGGCATCGAAGAAGGTGGTCCATATCATCGGCACCGGCACGATCGGGGAACCGCTCATCGGGTTGTTCGCGGAGAAGAAGGCGGCGCTCGGCTTCGACGAGGTCACCTTCCACAAGCGCACACCCCTCCTGACCGATCGATCGAAGGTGACCAACCTCATCAAGCGCGGGGCGCTCCTGGCCTGCGACGAGGGCGCGCGCAAGGGCTTCCGCGAACTCGGCATCGAGACGGCGTACGAGCACCACGAGGCGCTGCGCCAGGCGAGCGTCGTGATCGACTGCACCCCCTCCGACGTCGGCCTGCAGAACAAGAAGGACATCTACGAGAAGTACGCGCACAGCACGCTCGGCTTCATCGCCCAGGGTTCCGAGTTCGGATTCGGCAAGCCGTACGTGCACGGCATCAGCGATCGCACCCTCAAGCACGGGCAGGACCAGTACATCCAGGTGGTGTCGTGCAACACCCACAACCTGTCGGTCCTGATCGACCTGGTCGCCCTCAAGCCGGGGGGCGGCGAGAACCTCGTCGAGGGACGCTTCCTGTGCATCCGACGGGCGAACGACATCAGCCAGGACACCTCGTTCTGTCCCTCCCCCCAGGTCAACCGGCACAAGGACGAGCGGTTCGGAACGCACCACGCGCGCGACGCCTGGCACCTGTTCCACCAGCTCGGATACGACCTGAACCTGTTCTCCTCCGCGCTCAAGGTGAACACCCAGTACATGCACGCCGTGCACTTCAACATCAAGGTGAAGAAGCCGACCTCGACCGAGGCGGTGCTCGAGGCGTTCAAGAACGACCGGCGCGTCGCCCTCACCTACAAGAACTCCGCGAACGCGGTCTTCTCGTTCGGGCGCGATTACGGGCACTACGGGCGCATCCTGAACCACGCGGTGATGGTGGCGCCGACCGTGATGGTGCGCGACCGCACCGAGGTGGTCGGGTTCTGCTTCACGCCGCAGGACGGCAACGCGCTGATCTCCAGCGTCGCGGCCTCCTGCTGGTTCGTCGACCCCGAGGGGTACGAGAAGAAGCTGGCCTGCCTGCGGGACTCGATTTTCGACGAGGTCTGAAGCGGGAAAGGTCCGGTCGGGCGGCGCGGCGTCAGCCGGCGTATTTCTTCAGGACCACGCAGGCGTTCGTGCCGCCGAATCCGAACGAGTTGTTGAGGGCATGCTGGATGGTCAGCCGCCGCGCCTTGTTCGGCACGTAATCGAGGTCGCACTCCGGGTCGGGCGTCGTGTAGTTGATGGTGGGTGGCGCCAGGTCGTGGTGCACCGCCAGCGCGGTGATCGAGGTCTCCAGCCCCCCCGCCCCGCCCAGCAGGTGGCCGGTCATCGACTTGCTGCTGCTGATCGCGACCTTCCCGGCCCGGTCGCCGAGGAGACTCTTGAGCGCGCGCGTCTCCACCACGTCCCCCTGCGGCGTCGAGGTGCCGTGCGCGTTGACGTAGTCGATCATCGAGGCGTCGATCCCGGCCGAGCGCAGGGCGTTGCGCATGACCCGGAGCGGACCGTCGCCGTCCTCGGACGGCGCCGAGACGTGGAAGGCGTCCCCCGAAACTCCGTAGCCGGCCAGCTCGCAGTAGATGCGCGCGCCGCGCCGCACCGCATGCCCCAGCTCCTCGAGGATGACGACCCCCGCCCCTTCGGCGATGACGAAGCCGTCGCGCTCCCGGTCGAAGGGCCGCGACGCCGTGGCGGGCTCCGCGTTCCGGGTCGAGAGCGCCCGCATGGCGCTGAACCCGCCGACGCACAGCGGCGTGATCACGCCCTCGGCGCCGCCCGCGATCATCACGTCGGCGTCGTCGCGCCGGATGATTTCGAAGGCGTCCCCGATGGCGTGCGTGCCGGTGGCGCAGGCGGTGCACGAGGCCTGGTTCGGCCCCTTGGCGCCGTAGCGGATCGACACCTGTCCCGAGGCCATGTTGACGATCAGGCCGATGATGAAGAACGGCGAGATGCGGCGCGGCCCCTCGGACAGAAGCGTCGAATGCTGCCGCTCGATCGAGGGGAGCCCGCCGATGCCCGACCCGATGTACACCCCCACCCGCTCCGCTTCCGCCGGCGTGACGGTGTAGGCCGCGTCCTTCATGGCCATCTCCGACGCCGCCATGGCGTAGTGGATGAAGAGGTCCATCTTCTTGACGTCTTTCTTCGGGATCCAGTCCTCGGGATTGAAGTCGCGCACCTCGCCGGCGATCTTGCAGGCGAAGGCGGAGGTGTCGAAGCGGGTGATCGGACCGATCCCGGACCGCCCCTCGCGGTGCGCGGTCCTGTGCGCGTCGACCCCGAGGCCGAGGGGCGACACCATCCCCAGCCCGGTGATCACCACCCGCCGCCGCATGCGCGCCTCGGTCATCCCCTCCCCCGCCTCAGGCGTGGCTCTGGATGTACTTGACGGCGTCACCGACCGTGTGGATTTTCTCGGCGTCCTCGTCGCTGATCTCGATCTTGAACGCCTCTTCGAGCGCCATCACCAGTTCGACCGTGTCGAGCGAATCGGCCCCGAGGTCGCTCACGAAGGCCGATTCCAGCTTGACCTCCTCCGGATCGACCCCGAGCTGCTCGACGATGATCGACTTCACCTTCTCCTCGATGTTCTGAGCCATCCTGCCTCCTCCGTGGGGCCCGGTTCCGGGGCCCGGTGGGCCGGTCGCGCATCAGGGGATGCGCGGGTCCGGGCGATTATCAGGGGTCGGTCGCTTACATGTAAAGCCCGCCGCTGACGTTCAGGACCGAGCCGGTGATGTAGTCGCCGCCCGGGCCGATGAGGAAGGCGACGGCGGCGGCCACTTCCTCGGGCCTGCCGATGCGGCCGAGCGGAATCTGGGACGCCATCGCGGCGCGTTGTTCGTCGTTCAGGGCACGGGTCATGTCGGTGTCGATGAACCCGGGGGCGACGGCGTTGACCGTGATCTGTCGCGACGCCACCTCACGCGCCAGCGACTTGGTCAGGCCGATCAGGCCTGCCTTGGCGGCGCAGTAGTTCGCCTGGCCGGGATTCCCCATCAGCGCCACCACGGACGAGATGTTCACCACCCGGCCGTAGCGGGCGCGCACCATGCCCGGCAGGACGGCGCGGGTCAGGTCGAACGCGCCGGTCAGGTTGGTTCCGATCACCTTGTCCCAGGCGTCCCGCCGCATCCGGAGGACGAGCCCGTCGGCGGTGACGCCGGCGTTGTTCACCAGGTGATCGATCTTCCCTGCGGCGGCGAGGGCCGCCTTGACCCCGGCCTCGATCGAGGCGGGATCGCCGAGGTCGAGCGGCAGCGGGTGCGCCTCGACCCCTTCGCCACGGCAGAGGGCAGCGGTCTCCTCGAGGGCCGCGGCGGTGCGCGCCGCGAGGACGACGGTCGACCCGCGACGGGCCAGATCGAGCGCGACCGCCCGGCCGATGCCGCGCGACGCTCCGGTGATCAGGCTGACCCGGCCGGCGAGCGGGCGATCGCTCACGCCGCGCCCGCCGCGGCGCCGAGCGCCGCCACCGCCGCCTCGAGACTCGCCGGGTCCTCGACGTTCAGGCAGCGCAGGTCGGGGTCGATGCGCCGCGCCAGCCCGGTGAGCACCTTTCCCGGCCCCACCTCGAGAAGCGTGGTGGCGCCGAGCGCGCGCGCGCGGCGGATGGTCTCGACCCAGCGCACCGGGGCGGTGACCTGCGCCTCGAGGGCTTCAAGGTGCGCGGGCCCCCGGGTTTCGGGCGCCGCGGTGGCGTTGTTGATCACCGGGTAGCGGGCGTCCTTCGCGCCCAGGCGCTTCAGATCGGCGGCGAGGCGGACCCGCGCCGGCTCCATGAGGGCGCAGTGGAACGGGGCGCTCACCGGGAGATCGACGACCCGGCGCGCGCCATGCTCCTTCGCCAGCGGCGCCAGGCGCGCGATCGCCGCGGCGGCGCCGGCGACCACCGTCTGATCGGGGGCGTTCAGGTTGGCCGGACTCAGCACCTCGCCCCCGGCGGCGGCGCGGCAGAGCGCCTCGACCGCTTCGAGCGGGGCGCCGAGGACGGCGGCCATGCCCCCCCGCCCGACCGGCACCGCCTCCTGCATGTATTCGCCGCGCCGGCGCACGGTGAGCACCGCGTCCTCGAGGGTCAGGGTTCCGGCGGCGACCAGCGCCGAGTACTCGCCGAGCGAGTGTCCGGCGGCACAGGCGACGCGCGCGTCGAGGTCGCCGAGCGCCGCGCGGAGCGCCTCGAGCAGGGCGAGGCTGGTCGTCAGGATGGCGGGCTGCGTCGTGGCGGTGAGTCGGAGCGCCTCGTCCGGCCCCTCGAAGCAGGTGCGGCTCAGCGGGAAGCCGAGCGCCGCGTCGGCCCGCTCGAAGACGCGGCGCGCCGGGGGATAGGCCTCCGCCGCGGCCCGACCCATGCCGACCGCCTGGGATCCCTGCCCCGGAAAGACCAGTGCGATCGAACGCGCGCTCACACGCCCCACCGGCAGACCGCCGACCCCCAGGTCAGCCCGGTCCCGAACGCCGTGAACAGCACGACCATGTCCCGTTTCAGGAGACCCTTCCGCGCCGCTTCGTCGAGCGCAATCGGGATCGATCCCGCGGCGGTGTTCCCGACCCGCTCGATGTTGACGTAGACCTGATCCTCCTTGAAGCCGAGGCGCGTGCCGACCGCGTCGATGATCCGGCGGTTCGCCTGGTGCGGGACGAAAAGGTCGACGTCCGAAGGCTTGAGCCCCGCCATCTCGAGCGCCTCGCGCGAGGTCTCCTCCATCGAGCGGACCGCCATCTTGAAGGTCTCGTTCCCCTTCATCTTGATGTAGTGCCGCCGCCCGGCGAGGGTCTCGGCCGAGGCCGGCTCGCGGGTGCCGCCGGCGGGGACCATGATGTAGTCGGCGAGCGATCCGTCGGCCCGGAGGGTCGCTGCGAGGACGCCATACGGCGCCGTCCCCGCCTTGAGCAGGACCGCCCCGGCGCCGTCGCCGAACAGGACGCAGGTGGTGCGGTCGGTCCAGTCGACGTACTTGGAGAGCACCTCGGCGCCGATCAGCAGCACGTGGCGGTACTGCGGCAGGGCGACGAAGCGCTCCGCCACCGCCAGGCCGTACAGGAAGCCGGAGCAGCCGGCCGCCAGATCGAAGGCGGCCGCCCTGGTCGCGCCCAGCCGGTGCTGGATGATGCAGGCGGTCGACGGGATCGGCATGTCGGGCGTCACGGTGGCGCAGATGAGCAGGTCGATGTCGGCGGCCGCCACGCCGGCGCTCTCGAGCGCCCGCTCCGCGGCACGGGTCGCGAAGTCGGACATCGCCTCCGCCGTGGTCGCGACGCGCCGCTCGCGGATGCCGGTGCGGGTCGCGATCCACTCGTCGGAGGTGTCGACCAGCTTCGCGATGTCGGTGTTCGTCATGATCGTGTCCGGAAGGCACGAGCCGGTCCCGGCGATGACCGCACGGCGCTCCCCGAGGGTCATGCGGCGCCTCCCGGCTGCGCCGCAGCGGCGCCGGCGGTCGCCCCGCGCGACTCGCGCGACTCGCGTGGCACGAGCGACCTGATGTCGTCGCGGATCCGATCGTTGACCCGGTGCTGGTTGAACTCGATCGCCACCCGGACGGCGTTGCGGATGGCGCGCGCCGACGAGCCGCCATGGCAGACGATCGCCGTGCCGCGCACCCCGAGGAGCGGCACCCCGCCGTACTCGGCGTGATCGACCTTGCGCCGGAACTGCCGCAGGGCCGGGCGCGCGAGGAAAAAGCCCGCCTGGGCCATGACCGACGTGGCGACCGCTTCGCGCATGAATTGCATGAGGGCGTCGACGGCGCTCTCCACCGCCTTCAGCGCCACGTTGCCGGTGAACCCGTCGCAGACGGCCACATCCGCGTTGCCGTTGAAGATGTCGCGTCCTTCGATGTTGCCGATGAAGTTGAGCGGCAGCGCCTTGAGCGTCCGGAAGGCTTCGCGGGTCACGTCGGTCCCCTTGCCGTCCTCTTCCCCGACGCTCATCAGCCCGATGCGCGGGTTGGCGATGCCCAGCACCTCGCGGGCGTACAGGTGGCCCATGACCGCGAACTGCACCAGCTGCACCGGCTTGCAATCGACGTTGGCGCCGACGTCGAGCCAGACCGACGGACCCTTGAGGTTCGGCACCACGGCGCACAGCGCCGGCCGCTCGACTCCCTCGAGGACGCCGCACAGCACCTTGACCGTGGTCATCACCGCGCCGGTGTTCCCCGCGCTGACCAGCGCCTGGACGGCGCCGTCGCGCAAAAGCGTCGAGGCGACGTGCAGCGAGGAGTCCTTCTTGCGGCGGAAGGCGTTGACCGGCGATTCGTCCATGCCGACGATCTCGGAGGCGTGCACCACCTCGATCGGCAGGCCGTGGGCGCGCTGGCGCTGCAGCTCGGATTCGATGTCGGGTCGCCGCCCGACCAGGCGGATCGGCACGCCGAGGTCGCGCGCGGCCTGGACCGCGCCGGCGACGGGAACCGCCGGAGCGTGGTCCCCGCCCATGGCGTCGATGGCTACCGGTCGTTCCATCGCGTCGCCCCCCGGGTCGGCCGGCGAACGTGGCGCCGGCTCAGACTTCGGTGACCTCGATGACCTGCCGGCCCTTGTAGTGGCCGCAGTGCGGGCAGACGCGATGCGGCAGGTGCGGCTCGTCGCAATTGGTGCAGCGCGAGACCGGCGGGCGGCTCAGGGCGTCGTGGGCGCGCCGCTTGTCGCGCCGGGCGCGGGAATGTCGTCGCTTGGGATTGGGCATCGTGGAGTTCCTGTCAGGCTCTAGACGAGCCTCTTGAGAACGGCGAGGCGTGGATCCGGCTCGGCGCCTGCCGGGCAACTGCAGGGATTGCTGTTGAGGTTCGCGCCGCAACGCGCACACAATCCGAGGCACTCCTCGCGGCAGAGCGGCTTGAGCGGGAGCGCCAGGTAGATCTGTTCCGCGAGCAGCGCGTCGAGATCAATCCGGGCTCCATCGAACGGGACCTCCGTGATGCTGTCGACATCGATCCGTTGCTCCCCGTGCCGATCCGGAGGATCGGGATGGGCGGTGTAGGTCAGATCGAAATGCAGATCGAGCGGCAGCGAGAACGGCTCGAGGCACCGGCCGCACCCCAACGTGGCGACCGTGGCGATGTCTCCCGAGAAGAGGTAGCGGTCCTCCTCGCGGTGCACTTCGCCGGACAACCGGATCTGGTCGACCTTGACCTCGTCGTCCCCCTCGCGAGGCGGCGGCATCTGCCATGCCGCCGAACGTTCAACGACCAGCCCCTCGGGACCTATGTCCTTTGTTTCGATGTACATGCCGCCATGTCCCCGAGTGGGCGCGGATTATATCACGCGAGGTCGGGGTGTCAATCGGAGCGGTTTCGGACGGCAGGGCGGGGTGCCGGGGCGGTCGGGAGTTCTCAGTCCTTCCCCTTGGGGAGGTCGCGGAGGGCCTGCTGGGCTTCGACGTGCGTCGGCGCGAGCTGCAGGGTCTTCTCGTAGAGGCGGCGCGCCTTCCCGTGCAGCCGGTTCTGGCGGTAGAACTCGCCGAGGTTGTACCAGTGCGCCGGGTTGAACGATTCCAGCTGCGCCGCGCGGATGAGGGCGGCCTCGGCGCGACGCTGCCAGCGATGGTCGGGGTTGCGCGCCAGCGCCTGTCCGAGCAGGGAATGGACCGACGCGTCGCCGGCGTTGTGGGTGCGCGCGAACTCGCAGTACCGGATGCAGGAGTAGACGTCGCCGAGCTTCCAGAAGTCGCGCGCCTTGGTCAGGTAGATTCCCGCCAGCCGGTGCGCCTCCTCGACGTCGGACTGCTTCTCGGTCTTGTTCAGCTCCTTGCGCTTGCCGAGCGCCCCGACGTCGACCGCCCCCATGGCCTCGGATCCGCCGGCGCTCTTGCGCGCGTCGAGCGGCCGGGTGCGCAGCGCCAGGAAGGCCTCGAGAAGCCTCGCCTCGATGATCTGCAGCTCCTCGCGCAGCTCGACCTGCACCCGCTTCAGGAAGCGCGCCGCGGTGAAGCGCTCTTTCGCCTGCTCGTAGGCGGCGCGGACGTCGGCCTGGCTGGCGCCGGGGGGGACTCCCAGGAGGGCCGCCGGATCGTCCCGGGTCACCAGGGAGTAGCAGGCGCGCACCTCGGCGATCTCGGTCTCCTCGCGGCGTCGCTTGTCCTCGTCCCCCTTGAGAAGGTGCGCGCAGGAAAGCATCCCGGGGCCGAGCGGCGGGTGGAACTGGGCGAGACCCAGAATCAGGAGACCGAACAGGAAGCGGGTTCCGGTCTCCTCCTCGCTCGGCGGGACCTGCGCCACGATGTCGCGCGCCTTGGTGCGCCCGTCGATGCGCGACACCAGGTACCCCTCGATCGGCGACAGCGGGATCCGCTCGAACGGCAGGTATTGATCTTCCGCCAGCCGGATGGCGCGCTCCTGGCGCAGCACCGCCTCGCGCACCGGCTCGAAGCCGGCCATCGACCGGAGGGCGCGGATGATCATCTCGAAGCTCTGCACCGCGTTGGTGGTGAACGGCCACGCGACCAGGTCGCCCTCGACGAACTGGTAGTCCATCTCCTCCCAGCGGAACACCGCGGTCAGCACCTGGAGGCCGAGCTCGCGGATCGCCGCCGCCAGGGTGTCGGGGTTCACGCCACCCCGCTGCACCACCGCCTCGGCCACCTGGCGATCGTCGAGGCGTCGGAGCTTGTCCGCCTCGGCCTTCGGGATGATCCCCCGGGTCAGGAGCCACGCGGGAAGCCGTTCGTCCTCGAGCGAGGAGGTGGCGGCGAGGATCATGCCGCGGTCGAGGATGAGCTGCTTCTCGACCCCGCTCCGACCGATCACCAGGGTCCCGGTGCGCTCCTCGAGATAGAGGTCGCGGATCAGCTCCGCCAGGGCCGGGGGCGCGCAGTGCCCGCGCAACGGGCGCGGGCCGGCGGTCGCGATGGAGGCGGAGGCGCCGCTCATGCCTTCAGGCCGCCGCCGCGAGCGGCTGCCGCGGGAGGGTGACGGTCACCACGGTCCCCTCGCCCGGCCGGCTCTTCACGCCGATGCGCCCGCCGTGGCACTCGACCGCCAGCCGGCAGAAGGTCAGCCCGAGACCCGAGTCGTAGGTCGAGCGGCGATGCCCGTCGGAGTCGCCGGCGACGAACTTGTCGAAGATGTGCGGCAGGAGATCCTCAGGGATCCCCTCGCCGGTGTCGCTCACCGACAGGACGATGTCGCTCCCCTCGGCGCGCGCCTCGACCGTGATCCGCCCACCCGAGGGGGTGTGCTTGAAGGCGTTGCTGAGCAGGTTCCCCAGGATCCGCCCGACCAGGTTGCGGTCGGCGTCGAGGGTCGGGAGATCCGGCTCGACCCTGGTCTCGAGACGCACGGCGTCGCGCGCGCTCAGGCTCATCAGCTCGGCCGCCTGCTCCTGCACCAGCG
>DATKFL010000017.1:0-4293 GCA_035511355.1 Dongiaceae bacterium | reverse complement strand
GCGGTGCCGGCCACCGCGACGGCGATCGCGGCCGGCATCTATTCGTGCCTGCTGTTCTCCCGCGCGGAGGTGTGATCGATCGCGGCGCTGCTGCCCGAGGGCGAGGCGCTCGAGGCGGTCGATTTCCGCGCCACCCGGAGCCTGGCCACCGGGGGAGCGCTCTCCGGATATCGCATCGTGCACTTCGCGACCCACGGGGTGATCGACACCGCGCATCCCGACCTGAGCGGCCTCGTGCTGTCCCTGGTGGACGAGGCGGGGCGACCGCAGGACGGCTACCTGCGGCTCCAGGAAATCTACAACCTGCGCCTCTCCGCCGACCTCGTGGTCCTGAGCGCCTGCCGGAGCGCTCTCGGCCGGCGGATCGCCGGCGAGGGTCTGATCGGGCTGGCGCGCGGCTTCATGCATGCCGGCGCGCCGCGCGTGGTCGCGAGTCTCTGGCAGGTGGACGACAGCGCCACCTCCGAGCTGATGACCCGCTTCTACCGCGGCATGCTCGCCGACGGCCTGCGCCCTGCCGACGCGCTGCGCCGGGCGCAGATCGGCATGCGCCGGGATCCGCGCTGGGCCGCGCCGTTCTACTGGGCCGGTTTCATGCTCGAGGGGGAGTGGCGTTGAGCGCCGATCGGCCGGGGGGCGGGCGCGACGCCGGTCTGGCGCGGCTGCTCGCGCGTCTCGACCCCGACGCCGAGCGCGCCGGCGCGGAGTTCGAGCGGTTGCGCCGCGCGCTGACCCGCTTCTTCGACTGGCGCGGCGCCGATTTCCCCGACGAGTGCGCCGACGAGAGCCTCGATCGGCTGGCGGCCAGGATGGCTGAAGGGACCGAGGTGCTCGACGTCGCCGCGATGGCGCACGGCATCGCGCGACTGGTCCTCCTCGAGGACTACCGGGCGCGCGGCCGGCGGGAGGAGATCGACCCCGACCTCCCCGACGCCGCGCCGCAGGAGGCGCCGGAGGAGGCGCCGCTTCTCGAGCACCTCGATGCCTGCCTCGAGGGGCTGGAAGGGGAGGAGCGCGATCTCGTGATCGCCTATTACGCCGAGCCGGCCGGCCGCCGGAAAATCGAGGCGCGGCAGCGCCTCGCGGGAATGCTGCGCCTGACCGACAACGCCCTGCGGAGCCGGATGCAGCGGCTCAGGGACCGTCTCGAGGCCTGCGTCCGCCGCCGGGCGGGGAAGGGCAACCTTCCCGCGGCACGTTTCGGAGCCGCCCGACACAGACCGGTGGGGAGATGACCACGATGCCGTTCGACCGTGACGCCCTGCGCCGGTATCTCCTGGGAGAGGCGGCCGAGTCCGACGCCGAGCGCCTCGAGCGGGACTACTTCGCCCGCGAGACGGCGCTCGAGGCGGTGGCCGAGGCCGAAGAGGACCTGATCGACGACTACCTGTCGGGCCGGCTCGCCGACGGGCCACGGCGACGCTTCGAGAGCCACTATCTCGCAAGCCTGGAGCATCGCCGGCGGGTCGCGTTCGTGCGCGCCCTCCGGGCGAAGGCCGGGCCGCGCCGGAACGCCTGGCTGGCGCCGCTGATGTCGCTCGCCGCGGCGATGGTCGTCGCCCTCCTGGGCGCCCTGGTCTGGCAGCGCGGCGTGGCGCCGGGCGCCGGGTCGACGGTGAGCGTGACGCTGCCGGCCATCATGCTGCGCGACGGCGGCGCGAGCCCCGAGGCGCGGATCGGTCCGGGATCGATCACCCTCGTGATCCGGTTCGAGGCCGGCAGCCTGCCGGCGCCGCCGCCGCTCGAGGCGGCGATCCGCACGGTCGACGGGGCGGAAGTCTGGCGCGGTCCGGCGTCGCCGATCGAAGGATCGCCCGCCGGGTCGCCGCGGCTCCTCGCGTCGACGGAAGTGCCGGCATCGACGCTCGCGGGCGGCGACTACGTCATCGTGCTGTTCACCCGGGTCGGCGGCGAGACGCGCGAGCTGCAGCGTTCGGTGCTGCGCGTCGTGCGCGAGTAGCGGCCCGCCCGCATCGGATCGATGCGCTTCCCTAGTGGCGGAGCTTCGCGTCGAGGCTCCAGGGTCCGCCGCCCGCGGCGGACAGGTAGAGCCAGATCCAGCAGAACAGGATCGCCGGGGTGCCCTGGTTGATCGTCGGCCAGAACGAGCCGGGGAAATGGAACTGGAAGTAGGCGACCGCCATCTCGCCCGAGAGCAGGAAGGCGACCGGTCGGGTGTAGAGCCCGATCAGGAGCAGGAACCCACCCGCCGCCTCGAGAATCGCTCCGAAACCGACCTGGGTCATGAACGGCACCGTGCCGCCGTTCGGCGGCACGCCGGAGGGGAAGGCGAACAGCTTGGTGGTGCCCGAGGTGATGAAGACGAACGCGGCGACGATGCGCAGGAGGCTCAGGATGTAGGGCGCGAAATGCGGCCACATCCCTGCCGGATTCGATCGGGTCATCGGGTCTCCCTCCCTGGGACAGGCCGCAGTATGCCTCAGTCGCCGGGCCGTGGGTGCGCGAGAGCGGCAACCGGGTCGACGAGCGCCGCGGCCGCGCAGGCATGACCGTAGGCGGTCGGATGGAACGCGTCGAACCCGACCGGCTCCGCCCCCGCCAGAGCGCAGGCGCGCAGCGACGGCAGCAGATCGACGAACGCGAAACCGTCGGCTTCCGCCAGGGCTCGCAGCGCCGCATGCTCCCGGTCGAACGGATACGGGACGAGCGCGTCGAGGCGCGGAAAGACCGCGAGCAGCACGGCGAATCGCTCGCGCCGCGCCAGATCGCGAAGCGTGGCCAGCGCCTCGGGGACCGGGACGCGCTCCTCCTCCGGCACGCCGCGCGCCGTCTCCGCGGCGGGCAGGACCCGGTACCTCAGATAACGATAGAGCGCGCTCTCGCCCAGCCACGGTGTGAGCCGCGCCGCGTCGAGCGTGCGGTCGCCCTGTTCCTTCTCGATGGAGCGGAGCATGGCGAGGATGCCGCCGTCGGTCCGGGTGTCGTCGTTGAGACAGTACGCGACCAGCACGAGGTCGGGACGGAAGCGGAGCCCCTTCGTGGCGAGGGTCTCCACCTCCTGGCGCGTGTCGTAGCCGTTGACCGCGAAGTTGAGGACCTCGGCCGCGATGCCGCGCTCGCGCAGCCGCTCCTCCAGAAGGGCCGGGAAGATCCGGCGGTCGTCCTCGACCCGGAGGCCCTGGGCGACGCTGTCGCCGAGGAGGAGGACGCGGAAGGTGCCGGGCTCCTTCTCGAGCGGGTGCTCGCGATCACGGAACCCGAGGGAATTGCTCGGGCCGCGGAAGTCGCACCGGCCGGCCGTCTCGGTGCAACGCATCGACGGCACCATCTCGTACCCGAGGCGCGGATTGGCGGAAAGCCGGAACCGCCCCGACTCGATGAAGGCGACGTCGGGGGCGACGCGGAGCAGCCGGACGATCCCCTCGGCGGCCAGGAAGCCGGTCAGGGTACCCAGCGCCGCGACGATCGCGGCGGCGACGCCCGGCCTCGACCGGAGGGCCGGCCGTCGGGTCACCGGGACTTGAGGATCTCCGCGATCGCCTTGCGCGCCGCGTCGATGTCGACCGTATGGTCGGGCTGCTTGTGGAGCACCGTGCCGTCGGCGGCGCGCACCACCAGGCCGTGATTCTTGAAGCCCAGGTCCTTGATCGCTTTTTTCGCTTCGGGGGTGGAGGCGTCGAGGTTCGCGGCTTTGACCTGGCCGGGGAACTCCTGCTCGAGCCCGCTCACGGCGGGCTTCAACTGCGCGCAGACCATTCAGCCGGGCAGGTAGTAGTAGGTGACCTCGAGCGGCCCGGTCGCCGCCTTACCGCCGTCCTTCTTGTCCGCTGCCGCCATCGCCGGGGAGACGACGAGGGCCGCGAGGGCCAGAAGGAGGACGAAGGTTCCGAATCGTTTGCCGAGTCGCATCGGTCTTCTCCGCAGGGACGCGGCCGGAGTCGCCGGCCGGGTTGCGCGGACATTGTAGGCCGGGACCGGCGGCCCCGGCGGCTCAGCGGGTGGCGACCGGGCGTGTCGCCTCGCCGGCGTCGAGGGCCGCCTCGATCGCGCCGAGGTCGGCGGTGTGCGCGGCCAGCCGACCAGAGGCGTCGACCAGGTAGAAAACGCCGGTGCCGCGCTCGCGGTAGCGCCACCCCGTCGGATCCTCCCAGAGCGCCCGACCGGACCAGGACGTCGGCCAGGTCTGCCGGTGGGCGGCCCGGAACGACTCCATCACGGCGCGGTCGGTGTCGTACGAGATGGCAAGGATCTCGAGCCCGCCGGCGTGCAGGCGGTCGTAGAGGCGCGTCAACGGGTCCGCCTGACCCCGGCAGGTGCGGCAGGTGGAGGACC
>DATKFL010000016.1:0-2002 GCA_035511355.1 Dongiaceae bacterium | reverse complement strand
TGGAACGGATCCGGCAGAGCGGACCGACCGCCTACGAGGTGCAACTGGCGAAAAACCGGATCGAGTCGCAACTGGTGCTCGGGCTCGAGCCGGTGCTCGGACAGGCGCAGGCGCTCGCGCAAGCCGAGGCGCGCTACGGCTACCGCGCGCTCGCCAGCCGTCTCGAGGAGATGAAGGCGCTCACGCCGGCGATGATCCGCGACGCCGCGCGCAAGTACCTGACGCTCGAGAACCTGACCCTCTATCACTACCGTCCGAAGGGGACGCCCGACCTGGGCGAGGCCGACGCGCTCAAGTCGGTGCGCGCCGCCCTCGCCGCGCCGGCCGCGCAGCCGGCCGACGAGCCGATCCCGGCCGCCGGCGCCCAGGTCGCCGGCGCCGCCGCGACCGCCGCGGCGGCGCCGCAGACGACGACCCTTTCGAACGGCGCCACCCTCGTCGTGCGCGAACGCCCCGGGGCGCCGGTCGTCTCGATCGGCGTCTACTTCGCCGGCGGAGCGCCCGGCGAGAACAGCGGCAACGCCGGCATCACCCGCCTGATGACCCGCACGATGCAGCGCGGCACGAAGACCCGCTCGGCGGAGGAGATCGATCGCGCCATCGAGTTCCTCGGCACCGAGATCGGCACCGACTTCGACAGCGACTCCTTCGGCCTGCGTCTCGACATCCTGCGCGCCAACGTGCGCCCGGGGATGGAGCTGCTCGCCGACGTGGTGCTCAACCCGACCTTCCCGAAGGAGGGGCTCGAGGAGCAGCGCGCGCAGCAGATCGCTTCGATCCGCCGGGCCGCCGATTCGTCGACCCAGCGCCCGCTGCAGCTGGCGTTCCGCGACCTCTGGGGCACCCACCCGTACGCGCTGCCGCAGGACGGGTTCATCGAGTCGGTGCAGGCGCTCGACGCCGCGGCGCTGCGCGCCTGGTGGGAGCGCACCGTGCGCGCCGACACGGCCGTCGTCTTCATGGTGGGGGACATCGCGACCGCCGACGCGAAAGCGCTCGCCGAGAGCGCCCTCCGCGGCCTGCCGAAGCGGCCGGTGGCGGCGACGCCGCTCGCGCCCGTTCCGCTGCTCCAGGCGCGGGTCGACACAGTCGAGTACCGCGACCGCAAGCAGTCGGCGATCGTCCTTCTCTATCCGACCGTGCCGGCCTCGAACCCCGACTGGCCGAAGCTGCGCCTGATCGGCAACGTCACCTCCGGCCTGGCCGGGACCTTCTTCGCCGAGCTGCGCGGCAAGCGCTCGCTCGCCTACACCGTCTTCGCAGCCGACGCGTCGCGCAAGGAGGCCGGCGCGTTCCTCGCGTATCTGGCGACCGAGGCGGCCAAGGAGTCCGACGCCACCGCCGGCCTCATCGGCGAGATGAAGCGTCTCGGCACCGACGGCATCACCCAGGACGACCTCGTTCGCGCCAAGCAGTTCTTCGCCGGCTCGACCCGGATCCAGCTGCAGACCAACGGCGCCCTCCTCGAGGACTACGCCGGCAACCAGATGAACGGCCGCGGCCTCGACTTCACCGAGAAGCTCCTCAAGACGACCGACGCCATCGGGCTCGACGACCTGCGCACGACGGCCGCGAAGTACTTCGGCGGCGGCAACTTCGTGGTCGCGGTGCTGCGCGGGAAGACCGGCTAGGGCCGGGTCGACTCTTCACCGTCCCGACCGCCCCCGGCGCTAGAATCTCCCCCGCGCCGGGGTGGCGAAACTGGTAGACGCAGGGGACTTAAAATCCCCTGGCCTTCGGGCCATCTGGGTTCGAGTCCCAGCCCCGGCACCTTCTCGAGTTTGAACTAGTTACGAAATCCGGGAAGCAACGCAGAGTCCGGGAAGGGCGAATGCGAGCGGCCTCGGCTGTCCGCCAAGGCGCGGGCGGCGCTGAGGCTGTGGAGCAGGTACATGGGCTACAGCAAGCACCTGAGGGCGGCACAAAACGCACTGGAGAGAGCAACATGGAATGCGAAGGGGGTGAAGGCCGCGATCCCAAGGACAAGAGAACTGGCACGCGT
>DATKFL010000015.1:0-23791 GCA_035511355.1 Dongiaceae bacterium | reverse complement strand
GTCTTGACCCTGGAGCTGGTCGATCGGCCCGCTCGACTTGTTTCCGGACACCGTCACGTCGGCCATCGCGACGTAGAACAGGTCTTTCTTCTTGAACTCCAGGTCGCGGAGGTACAGCGAGCCGTTGCCCGCGTCGTCGAGCACCGCGACCTCGACCGTGTGCGCGCCGGACGGAAGGATCTCCTGCGCGACGAAATTCCCCTGCGGGTCGACCGGCACCTGCCGGCCCGCCACCCAGACCGTGTGCCCCGCCGGGATGCCGCTCCCCTGCACGGTCACGGCGCCCCCCTCGAGCGGAATCTGGTGGCGCGCGAGGTCGCTTTCGCCGTACGAAGCCAGCAGATCGGCCGGCGGCACGGCCGCCGGGTCAGGAGCCGCCGAGGGCTGCGACCCGTCCGGCGCCGGCGCGGTCTCCGGCGCGGGCGCGGCCTCCGAGGTCGGCGCGGCGGTCGCGACCGGCGCAGCGTCAGGGTTCGATGCGGCGGCCGGCGGCGCACCGTCCTCCGGCCAGGCCTCGCGGTAGACCCACAGGGGCTGCGCCTCGGTCTCGTCGAAGCGTCCCTTGGCGTCGTAGGCGCGGAGGACGTAGACGAACTCGCGCACCGGGTCGGCGAGTTCCCTGGCGGCCGGGCGCCACTCCGCCAGGCCCGCCGCGTCGACCGGAATGATCGCGAGCGGGTCCCCCTGCCGCGGCCGCCCCTTCTCGAACAGCCGGATCTCGGCGCTCTTGATGAAGCTGGAATAGTTGCTGTAGACCCGGAACGCCACCGGGTCGCCCGCGGTCACGGCGACCGGGTGCGCCGAGACGCCGAGGCGCGGCCGCGATTCGAGGTTGTCGAAGTGGAAGCGGATCTTCGCGCTGTCGAGCGCCACGTCGGTGCAGCGCTGGACGTCGGAGGAGCTGCGGTCGGGGTCGTCGATCGGCTTCCCGTCCACGGTGATCCGCATCGTGTTGAGCTCGTAGGGGCTCTTCGGACTGAGCTCGCGGTTGATCCGGGTGATGTCCACGCCCTCGTAGTCCAGGAGCGGCGCCGGCTCGTCGTACACCGCCTGGACCCGCACGAACGACGTTTCACCCTGGATGAAGCCGGAGTTCACGACGTCGTCTGACTGCACGAAGCCGCGCCCCTCGTGCTCGGAGCGCGCCCCGGTCAGCTGCGGATCGGCCACGAGGAGCTCCAGGGCGCGGCGCGCCCGTGACGCGGACAGGCCGATGTCGTCGCCGTACACCGACGCGGTGCGGCGGTCGAGGACCTCGTTCTTCGTGTAACCGATGAACCGCAGCCTGGCGTTCGTCCGATCGGCGATGTCGGCCAGCGCGCGGTGCAGCGTCTCCGCATAGCCGGGCGGGATGACCGGCTGGCCGTTCTCGAGGCCGATCGTCGGGATGCTCCCCCAGGGCGGGTCGTAGACCTTGGTCACCATCTCGTTGCCGGCATCGCCGGGGCACATCACCGGCTCGTCCGGCAGTTCCTGGAGGGGGTCGTCGTACCAGAACTCCACCTCGACGCGGCAGTTGAGGGCCCGACCCTGCTCGGTCTCGTTGGCCGCCAGCGGCTGCGCCGTGCCGCGGCCGTCGCTCTCGATGGCGGTGCTCGGCAGCTTGAGGAGATCCTTCATCGCCAGGGCGACCCGGCGCGCCCTGGCTTTCGACAACGCCAGGTGGTCGCCGTAGATGCGCTCGTCGCGCTCGGTGAGCGGGGCGTCGTCGGTGAAGCCGATGAAGCGGACCTTCACGCCCTGCCGGTCCCTGAGGTTGTCGAGCGCCTGCCGCACCTGCCGGGTGAAGTCGTCGGAGATCGGGGTGGTCTCGTCCTGGTAGCGCAGCGGCACGACGAGGTTCCGGACCCGCGCCCGCCGCTCCTGTCCGTCCTGATAGCGCATCTTGCAGACGGTTTCCGAACGGCAGACCTTGACGCGCTTGACGTCGCCGGGGACGACGACCTCCTGCTCCTCGACCGCGTCCTTCATCTCGTCGTACCAGACCTCCGTCTCGACGCGGCGGTTCTGCGCCCGTCCCTCCTCGGTGTCGTTCGAGGCGACCGGCTGCGAATCGCCGACCCACTCGTAGGTGATCGACTCGGCCGGCAGCCGCAGCGCCTTCTTGAAGTATTCCGCGACTTCACCCGCGCGCTCGCGCGACAGCCCGTAGTTGTCCCCATACTGGCGCGCCAGGTCCGCGGAGAGGCGCTGCGAGTCGGCGTGCCCGACGAAATGCACCCGGACGTTCTTCCGGTAGCGCACGCTCTCGAGGATCTTCGCGAGCCGGTCGACGTACTCGGAGGGAATCTTCGCCGCGCCCGACTCGAAATGGATCGGCGGCACGACATTCTTCAGCTTGACGGTCTCCGCCTTCTTCACCGGGACCTGCTGGGTCTCCAGCCGGTCGCCCTGCTCGCCGCCGGGCTGGTCCGGGTTCTGCGACCACTGACGGAACGCCTGGTCGGGCGACAACTGGTGCTCGGTCGCCTCGCCCGGCCGGGTCTCGTCCGGCGGCTTCGGTTTCTCGTCCGGATTCGTCGCGTCCGCCGGCTTCGTCCCGTCGCCAGGCGTGGCGTCGTCGGCCGGCGCGGCGCCGAGCGGGGCGGTCCAGGAGAGCCCCAGGAGGAGCGCCAGGGCCAGGATGAGTCGCGCGCGGGTGGCGTTCACCGGCTCACCTGCGCGGGCGTCTTCGGGTCCTTGGGCGGGGCCCCCCGGCGCCAGAAGATCTCCGGCTCGATGACCAGCGGGTAGTCGCCCTTCGACGTGTTCCAGGCCTGGCTCACCTGCCGCTTGATGGCGTCGACCCGTCGCGACACCAGCGACGACTCCTCGGTGTCGGCGAGATACGACAGGCGCAGCACCGACGGCGCCTTGCGGAGCTCCTGGAGCAGCAGGTCGAGGCGCGGCTTCCACTGCTCGCGGAGGTCGGTCCCGCCCGGCTCGAACGCCGCGTCCGACAGGTCGAGGGCGACGACGCGGTGGATCGACGCGCCGAAGTTGACCTTGAGCGCCTTGCCGCGGGTGGCGCGCTTGATCTGCACCGGGTCGGTCGACAGCCGGAAGCCGCTCGGCAAGGTCCGGTCGTCGAGCTTGATGACGAAGTTGCTGCCGCGGTTCTCGTTCGGGACGATGGCGCAGGTGATGTGATAGCGCCCGTAGGCATCGGTCGTCGCCACCAGGCCCCGCGGCGTCACCACCCGCACCCCGGCGAGTCCCTCCTCGCCTTCCTCCTGGCGCCCGTCGCGGTTCGCGTCGTTCCAGACCTTGCCGGTGACGTCGGTGCAGTCGAAGTCGGGGTCGGGCATGACCCGCACGGTCGCGGTGGCTTCCCCGGAAATCGCCGCCGCGGTCACGCCGTTCAGCACCTGCGCGCGGTTGGTGTATTCGCCCTCGGTGACTCCCGCGCCGACCGCGAGCAGCAGCTTCACGGTGCGCACCTGGGTGCCGGTGAAGTCGAGACCGCTCCAGGAGAGGTCGAGACCCGCGACCGTCGGCTCGGTCGGCACGTTGTCGAGCCGGGCGGAGCCGGCGACGTAGGCGAATCCCGCCGGGATGTGGTCGACGAGGACCGCGCCGGTGATCAGGAAGCCGGCCAGGTTGTTGACCGTGATCACGTACGGGACCATCTGCCCGCGCGTGACGTTGATGAGCGGCGTCGTCTTCGAGATCGCGAGGGCGCCGTTCAGCAGCGGATCGATCGGGATGTGGTTGTTGAAGATCTGGCTCGAGCCGGGCGTCTGGAGCCCGTTCAGCATCAGGTGCAGGTGGTAGGTCGTGCGCGGATCGAGCGGCGGGATCGCCGGCGCCGGCGGGAGCTCGGAAGGCTCCACCTCGCAGAACAGGTTCGTGGCCGGGATGACGTCGTTGGCGCTCCCGGGGCAGGCCGGCACCGAGAACGCCGCGGTCGTCGCGTTGGTCGTCGCCGGGATGATCTGCGAGGGGCCCACGAGGAAGGTCGGCCCCGGGGGCACAGTCACGTCGATGAGGTAGTCGCCGCCGCTCGGGCAGGCCGGATCGCTGAAGTTGACGTCGAACTTGTACCAGCCGTCCGCGAGCGTGACCTGCCCCTGCTGCGCCGGGTCGTCGAAGCAGCCCGCCGGCAGCGGCGCCGAGGTCGCGGCGCTCAGGAGTCTCAGGGTCGCCCCGGCGACCGGGAGGCGCGCCATCGAGTTGTAGACCGTGCCGTTCGGATCGATCGGCAGGTTCAGCCCCTGCACGTTGACCCCGGACGGCACGACGATGGCGGTGATCCGCTGCAGGCCGTTGGTGAACGCCGACGCGGCGCGGCCGAGCAACGCGGTGTTCGGCCCGGCGCCCGGGGCGCGGAAGCGGATCTCGTACGGCACGCCGCTGACGTCGTTCGGAGTGACGCCGCCGAACGCATAGTCGCCGGCGGCGTTCGTCAGCACGGTGGAGCCGAGGACGTTGTTGACGTACAGCTCGACGGTCCAGCCGGCGAGCGGCCGCTCGCCCGGATCGTGGACGTCGTCGAAGTCGGCGTCGTGCCACGCCGAGCCGCTCAGGACCGAGAGGCCGGGGACCGAGCCGACGGCGATCGACACGCTGGCGCTCGCGGTCTGGGTCGGGCTGTTCCAGGCGACGACCCCGGTGTTGGTGACCACCGTCCCGTTCGCGAGACCGGCCGCGAGGACGGCGCGGAACCGGAGGACCACCACCCCGCCCGGCGCCAGGTTGCCGTAGGTCGCGGCATAGTCGGCGGTGATCGTCTGGCCGACCACACTGACGCCGGCGGCCAGGCCGTTCATCGTTGCCGACCCGCCCACGTAGGCCAGCTGGCCCGCGGGGAGCGTGTCGGTGATCACGACGTTGATCGCCGGCAGGGCGGCGATGTTGGTCACGGTCACGAGGTAGTCGAGCGTGGAGCCGGCGAGCGCCGGGCCGCCGCCGACGACCGAGACCTGCTTCGTGATCGAGAGCTGCTGGACCGCACCCACCACGACGACCGTCGGCTGCGGGCCGTTCGCGGGGTTCCCGTCGCCGTCGGTCGGCAGGTTCGGCAGCTCGACGCTGTCGACCACCGCCTGGTTGGTGATCAGCGTGCCGGCCGGCGTGCCGGGGTTGACGGTCAGGTCGAACTGCAGGACCGCCGCCTGGCCCGGCGAGATCGTTCCGGCGCCCGGCCCCGGCAGCGGCGGCGTCAGGTCGGACGACGAGATGTCGATGCCCGAGGCGAGCGGCGACACGCCGCCGTCCGGCTGGCCGACCGGCAGCCCGTTGAGCCGCGTCGAGTCGGCGACGTAGGTGGTGTTCGCCGGAACGCCGTCGGTCAGCACGACGCCGGTCGCGGGGATCGCGGCGGAGTTCTGGACGGTGATCGTGTAGCGCAGCGTGTCGCCCGGATCGACCACGCCCGGCGTTCCGAGGTCGACGACCAGCGTCGCGGTCTTGGTGGCGTAGAGCAGCGGCAGGTTGCCGACGATGTCGCGCGTCGGATCGTCCGGGATGGGAGTTCCCGGATCGTCGGACGGCTGGTCGACGATGCCGCTCGCGACGGCGCTGACGAAGCCCTGGTTCGAGATGATCGTGCCGTCCGGGGCGGACGGGCTGACCACGACGTCGAAGGTGATGGTGGCGACGTTCGGGGCGCTCGCGGTCGGGTCGGCCGGCATCGAACCCGGCGTCGGATCGCCCGGCGGGTGGATCAGCATCCCGTTCACGAGCGGCGACAGGCCGGCGACGTCCGCGACCGGCGCGCCGTTGAGCGTCGTGCTGCCCGCCACGTACGCGGTGTTCACCGGCGGCACCGCGTCGCGCAGCACCACGTTCACGGCGTCCTGGTTGCCGACGTTCGCGACCGTGATCGTGTAGCGCAGCGTCTCGCCGGCGAGCAGGACGTTCGGGTTGCCGGTGAGGTCGGTCGAGATCTTCTGGATGCGGAAGTCGGGCGCCGAGACGATCGTCACCCGGGTCGGATCCTCGTCGCCCGCGACCAGCGGGTCGGCGGGGCCGTTGACGTTCGGGTCGTCGCTCAGGGCGAAGAGCGAGTTGTTGGAGAGGCGGAGCTCCGCCTGGTCGGTGACCACGAAGCCGTTGGCGATCGCCGGTCGCAGGGTGATGTCGTACTGCACGATCAGCTGGCTGTTGATCGGCAGGCTCAGGTTGCGGACGTCGATGACCCCGGTGCCGCTGGCGCCGCCGTTGGGGTTCGTGTTGCTGACGTCGGCGCCGGGGGGGACGCTCACGATCGCCAGCGTCCCGGCCACGAAGGCCGGCGGGGCGTTGAGCGAGTCCATGTCGTCGACGATCCGGAAGCTGGCGAGCGGCTGGTTGGTCGTCTGGAAGCGCAGCGTGTAGCGCAGCGTGTCGCCGGGGGCGGCCGTGGTCGCGGGATTCGCGCCGCTGGTCAGGTTCTGGACCGTCTTCTCGAAGAAGGTGGCGCTGAGGTTCACCGTGACGGTGTGCGCGTCTTCGTGGTCGAGGATCCCGACCGTGCCGTCGGTCAGGACGCGGTTGTAGGCGATGCGGACCGGGTTGCTGGCGGGGCCGTTGAACCACTGGACGGCGCCCGCCACGTTGGTGAGCGTGACGCCGTCCTGGCTGCCGGCGTCGAGCTGGGTCCGGTAGACCACGATCAACCGCTCGCCCGCGCCGATCCGCGCCTGCGGCGTCAGCATCACCAGGTCGAGGCGACAGGCCGGCGGGCCGGCGTAGGTGAAGGTGTAGTCGACGCCCTGGACGAGCGGACCCTTGCCCGGAACCGGGGTGACACCGTCGGCCGCGAAGACCCGGGCGCTCAGGATCTCGGGGGTCAGATCGCACATCCCGCCGGTCGGGCCGTCCGGGAACAGGTCGCGCAGGGAGACGTCCCAGGCGTCGCTCATCCCGGCGTTGCGGATGTCGAGGGTGAAGCTCCCGTACACCCCGGTGGTCATCGACGCCGGCCCCGACTTGTCGACGATCAGGTCCGGGGAGTTGTTGACGATGTCGATGGTCGGGTCGTTGGGAGCGGGCGTGCCCGGATCGTCGGACGGCTGGTTCACGATGCCGCCGGTCGGGGTGCTGACGAAGCCCTGGTTCGAGATCACCGTGTTGTTGGGAACCGCCGGGTTCACCACCACGTCGAAGGTGATGGTGGCGACGTTCGGCGCGCTCGCGGTCGGATCGGCCGGCATCGATCCGGGCGTCGGATCGCTCGGCGGGTGGATCAGCATGCCGCCCACGAGCGGCGACAGACCGGCGACGTCCGCGACCGGCGCGCCGTTCAGGGTCGTGCTGCCCGGCACGTAGGTGGTGTTCGCCGGCGGCACCGCGTCGCGCAGCACGACGTTGACGGCGTCCTCGTTGCCGATGTTCGCGGCGGTGATGGTGTAGCGCAGCGTCTCGCCGGCGAGCAGGACGGCCGGGTCGGCGGTCAGGTCGGTCGAGATCTTCTGGATCCGGAGGGCGGGCGCCGAGACGATCGTCACCCGCGTCGGATCCTCGTCCCCCGCGACGAAGGGATCGGCGATGCCGTTGACGTTCGGATCGTCGCTGATGGCGAGCGCCGAGCCGCCGGCATTGCGGAGCGTCGCCTGGTTGGTCACGACGGTGCCGTTGGCGAGCGCCGGACGCAGGGTGATGTCGAACACGATCTGGAGCTGGCTGTTGATCGGCAGGTTCAGGTTGCGGACATCGACGACTCCGGTCCCGCTGGGGCCCCCTGAGCTATTCGTGTTGCTGACATCGGCGCCCGGTGGGACGCTCACGAGCGCCAGCGTGCCGGCCGCGAACGCCGGCGGGACGTTCATCGCGTCCATCACGTCGTCGATGCGGAAACCGGCGAGCGGCTGGTCGGTCGTCCGGAAGAGCAGCGTGTAGCGCAGCCTGTCGCCCGGAGCGGCGGTCGTCGCGGGGTTCGCGCCGCTGGTCAGGTCCTGCACGGTCTTCGAGAAGAGGTAGCCAAAGAGCGTCGTGTTGACGGTGTGGGCGTCCTCGTGGTCGACGACCCCGACCGTGCCGTTGGTCAGGACCCGGTTGGTGACGATCCGCGCGGGGTCGCTGCTGGCGCCGTTGAACCACTGGATCGCCCCGGCGACGTTGGTGAGCGCGACTCCGTTCTGCGTGTTGGCGTCGAGCTGCGTGCGGTAGCGGACGATCAGCCGCTCGCCCGGACCGACCCGCGCCTGGGCGGTCTGCATCACGAGATCGAGGCGGCAGGCGGGCGGGCCGGTGAAGTTGAAGGTGTAGTCGGTGCCCTGGACGAGCGGGCCCTTGCCCGCGACCGGCGTGACCCCGTCGGCCGCGAACACCCGGGCGCTCTGGATCTGCGGCACGGCGTCGCACATGCCGCCCGTGGGCCCGTCCGGGAAGAGATCGCGCAGGGAGACATCCCAGGCGTCGATCGACCCGGTGTTCCGCACGTCCAGCGCGAAGTCGCCGAACTGACCCAGGTTCATCGTCGCCGGGCCGGTCTTGTCCATGGTGAGGACCGGGGCGGAGATCGTCAGAGGCGGCGAGATGCCGTTCTCGCCGGGGAGCGGCTCGTAGAACGTGCCGTCGATGAGCCGTCCGAAGTTCCACCGGGCGGTGTTGATGAACTGCGTCCCCGGTGCGTTCACCGGCGGGTTGTTCAGGACGACTTGAAGGTTGATGACGAACTGCCGGCCGGCGGCGACGATTGGGATGTTGTCGAAGGTCAGCACGTTGCCGACGTTGGTGAAGGTGTGCGGCACCGGCTGGCCGTCGTCGAGCCAGGTGATGGTGTGGCCCAGGTAGGTGAGATCCACGCCCGTGGCGTTGAGATCGTCGGTGATCCTGATGCTGTGCAGGTCGTTGACCGATCCCTGGAAGTTGATGACCGTGCCGGTGGCCGGGTCGAACAGGACCGGGATGGTCAACGACCAGGTGAACGGGATGCCGATGGTGACGAAAGGCGGGCCGGGCGGATTCGCCTTCTGGATCTTCTCGACCGGGATCAGGATGTTCTGGCAGCTCGGCCGGAGCGAGCTCGTGGAGCCGTTGGTGAACCAGAGCTTGTGATCGTGGACGGCGTTGCACGACATGTTGCCGGTGAACACCACGTTGTCGAAGATGATCAGCAACCCCCTCAGCGGGCCGAGGAAGCTGAAGTTGCTGGTCATCGGATTGGCGGCGGTGTAGTTCCGGATGATGCAGTTGCCGTCGAGGTTGATCTGGGAGGGCGGGACGGGGTAGTTGACGAAGCCGTCGATGATGCCGCCGGCGTCGCCGACGCAGTCGATCGCCAGCGCCTCGGAGGTGGTGCCGATGGTCACGGCGGCGAGCGACAGCAGCAGGAAGAGAGCCTTCCTGCCGAACGCCCGCGTGTCGAAGACTTCCCGGAACTTCATGGACGCCCTCAGTTCCACTCACCACACTGGAGGGACCGCGGACGTCCACGTGATGGACGTGATTCCGGCAGTCCCGCCGTCGTGAGGCCCTCCCCAGGGCCCGTTAGACCGGTGACTTTGCGCCGCCACCTTTCGGTGGCTTTGCCTTTCTCAAAATCGCGTCAAGCCATGTCGCTGCTTCTCGAGTCCTCCTGAAGCCGCCTTCCGCCGAACCCTCCCGCCCGCGTCACGACGCCGGCAGGAAGTCGATCGGATAGGAAATCGTCAGAGCCTGCACGCCCTCTTTCGCGCCGAAGTTGATCGTCAGGACGATGTTCACGACCTGGGTCCCGAGATCCGGCGCGTTCATGTCGGACGACTGCAGCTTGCACATCGACACGCTGCCGTCCGGCTCGATGGTCAGGCGCAGCACCATCTGCCCCTTCAACGTCGGGTCCTTGCGCAGCTCGCGGTTGTACATCCGGTAGAACTGCGCCTTGTAGCGATCGAAGACGATCTGGATCTCCTCGTCGGTGCGGGCGGGGCCCGGGCCGCCGTGCGACAGCGGCCGATCGCCGCCGCCGATGCCGGCAATCGAACTGGTCGCTCGGTCGATCCCGACTCCGTCGATCCCGTTGCCGCCACCGCCGCCGGCCCCGCCGCCACCGCCCCCCACCTTGCGGGTCAGCGCCACGGCATCGAGGCCGCGGCTCGAACCCGGCGAGTTGCTGGTCAGGATCGAAGGCGACGACGACTGGTTCGAGTTTTCGGCCGTGGTGTAACGCGCGTCCTTTCCGAGACGCGGCGCGGTCCGGTCCGACGCGAGGCTGGCCAGCTTGTCCTTGAAGGCCAGGATGCCCGCCTTCCCCGCCTTCGGCTCGGGCGGCGCTTCCGCGACGGTCGTCTGCGGATCGCCGGGCGCGGCCGGCTTCGGCTCCGGCGCGACGATGGGCGACGGCTCCTGCAGCTGCACCGGCTTCGGCTTGCGGGCGCTGAGGCCCTTGGCTGGCGGCAGCGGCGCGGGCGGCGGGGTCACCGCGACCGGAGGCGGCTTGCGGAAGACCACGTCCACCTCCTGGGGTCGCACGCGCCCCTGCACCTCCGCCGGCGCGAGCAGCACGAGGGCCAGCACGGCGAGATGGATCCCCACGCTCGTCAGCATGCTGCTGCCGCCGGTGGGCTTCCCCGGTTTCGTCGTCATGCCTGTCCTGGACTGCGGCGTTGTGGCCACGTCAGCACCTCAATCGGCCGTTATCACTTCGATCGTCACGTCGTCGAGATTCGCCTTCGCCAGGTCGACGATGCGCAGGACACCCTCGTAGTTCAGGCCATCTTCGGCGGCGAGGAACAGCACCCGCTTCCCCACCGGCCGGTCGCCCAGCAGTTTTGCGACGCTCGCGGGCAGGTTGGCCGCGGTGACCACCTGATCGTCGAGCTGCACGCGACACTCGGCGGGAAGCCCGTTGTCGCCCGGAGGACCGACGAGACGGCAGCCGGCGGCCGTGATCTTCAGGATCACCTGGGTCTCCTCGACCAGCGGGGTCGCGGCCTCGGCGGACGCCGTCGGCGTGTCGACGTCGTGACCCAGCATGGCGAAGGGCACGACGACCATGAAGATGATCAGGAGCACCAGCACCACGTCGACCAGCGGCGTGACGTTGATCTCGGTCGTGATGCCGTTGGTGTTTCCGGTCATCGCCATGACGTCACTCCCCCTGGGCCTTGTCGCCGGCCTTCTCGGCGATCAGCCCGGCGCCGTGATAGCCGGCATCCTCGATCGCGAGCATGGCGCGGCGGACGTCCCCGAACTGCAGGCGCGCGTCGCCCCGGATCACGACCTTCGGGTCGGGCTCCGGACCGGCCGCGGCGCGCAGGCTCTCCTGGAACTGCTCGGGCGGAACGGCGCGATCGTCGATCCACAGGTCACCGCGATCGTTGATGGTCACGACGATGCGGTCCCTGCCTTCGTCCTGCTCGCGCGGCCTCTCGGTCTTCGGCAGATCGACCTGGGGCCCGGGCCCGCGCTGCATGGCCGGCGCCACCACCATGAAGATGATCAAGAGCACCAGCACGACGTCGACGAGAGGCGTGACGTTGATGGTGGAGTTGATCTTCCCCGGTTCACCGAGCTGCATTGATTTGCCTCAGCGCCTTGACCTCGGGCTTGACGTCCGGAACCTTGAACAGGCTGTTCACGAGCTGGGACGAGGCCCGGTTCATCTCGACGTGGAACTGCTCGAGCCGGCCGGTGAACTGGTTGAACGCGACGACCGCCGGGATCGCGACGAAGATGCCCAGCGCGGTCGCGACCAGCGCCTCGGCGATGCCGCCCGAGACCGCCGCCATCCCGCCCGAACCCGACGCCGCGATGCCGTGGAACGCGTTGATGATCCCGACGACGGTGCCGAACAGTCCGATGAACGGCGCCGTCGAGCCGATGGTGGCCAGGAGCCCCAGGCCCTTCTTCAGCCAGATCATCGTCTCGGCCTTGGAGTCCTCGAGCGCGCTCTGGACGAGCTCGAGCGAGGCCATCGGGTTGCCACCGGCCTGGCGCGCCCCTTCGAACTCGGCGAGCCCCGCCGCGACCACCTGCGCCACGTGCGAGGCCCGGTGCCGGGGCGCCGCGTCGAGGACCGGCTGGGCTTCGCCGTCGTGGAGGAACTGCGTGAAGACCTTCCTGAACGACTGCGACTGCTGTGCGGCGATGCGGAATCGGCGGAACTTGTCGACGATCATCCCCACCGAGTAGACCGAGAGCAGGATGAGGCACAGCATCACCGCCCCGCCGAACGCGCCAACGTTTCCGAGAAGCTCTGTGAGACTCATCACTTCCTCCCCTGCGCCGCAGCCGCGGGTTCTGCGCCGACGTGGCGCGTGGTTTCGGACCGGATATCGAAGTAGCTCAACGCCCGCATGAAGACCTCTTTGTCGATCGGAAGCCTCGAATCATCGAGCACCGTCGAGATGCCCATGGAATCGCCGACTTCCGAGCTCTTCCAGGGAACGATGACCAGCGCCTTGGGCGCTTCCTGGTTGCCGAGAATCGACATGCCGAGATCGGGCGCGTCCTTCTTCGGAGCCGGCGCCTCCTTCGGCGCCGGGGTCTCCTTGGGCGCCGGAGTCTCCTCCGCGCCCCGGGGCTTCTCGGCCCTGGGCGGCTCCGCCTTCGGCGGGTCGGCCTTGGGCGGGTCGGCCGCCAGCACCGCGCCCGTCGCCAGAAGCAGCACGCACAGCGAGCTTCGGGTCTTCATGGCTTCTTCTCCTGTTGGGCTTTGCGATTGCGCAGGTCGGCGATCCATTTGCCGACCTGGGGGTCGTTCCAGACGATGCGGCTGTAGGCTTCGTAGTGATCGAGCGCGCAGGTGATGTCCTTGGTGTACAGGTCGCAGAGAATCGCCAGGTTCCGGTGCGCGTCCTCGAAGCCCGGGAACTGCGCCAGGGCCGATTCATAGCTGGCGCGCGCCTCGGCGTACTTCCCCAGGCGCCGCTCGACGAGGCCCAGCTCGTTCAGCGCGACCGGGTGCTTCGGGCTCAGTTCGATCGCCTTCTTCAGGCTCGCCTCGGCTTTCTCCAGGTCGTCGGTGCGCGCGTACGCGATGCCGAGGTCGATCTGCGCCGCCGTCAGGTCGGGGGCGCGCTCGGTGACCTTGACGAGGAGGGCGATCCCGTCGGCGTATTTCTCCTGCTTCAGCAGCCGCACCGCCGCCTCGAAGTCGGAGCGCACCTCCGACGGGGCGTGCACCGGCTGGGTGATCGTGAAGCCCCCGGGGACCTGCTCGATCCTCGCCGGCTCGACGACCGGACGCGTTTCCACCGGCTCCGTGACCGTGGACCGGGGCTTGGAACCCGACGTGGCGCAGCCGACGAGAAGGGCCGGCGCGAGGAGAAGCATCAGGGCGGCGCGACGCATCAGCGTCCTCCCCCCTTCGCCTTGGCGGGCGGCTTGGCCGGGGCGGGCGACGGCTCGGCGGCCGGCGGAGCGTCGTCGTCCTTCGGCGCGGCCGCGGCCGGCGTGGCGCCGGGGTCCGACGGCGCCCCCGCGGCGGGCGGCTGACCGGCGGCCGGCGCCTGACCCGGGATCGCCGGCGGAGTCACGACCGGAGGCGGCGCGGGCGCGCGGTAGACGTAGCTCTCGATCGACTCGAGGAAGTCGCTGTTCGCCTCGGGCTTGGCGTACCGCCCCGGCACCAGGTCGGCGAGCCGCGCGAGACTCTTCTCGGTCCACGCGTTGACCGCGCCGGCCTGCATCATCTCCACGTTCTTCTCGTGCACCTTGATCGCCTTCTCCTCGAGGGGGAAGGCCTGCTCCTCGAGAAGCTCCTCGTACTCCTGCATGTCGGCGCCCTTCAGGTCGGTCGGGCGCTCCGAATCATGGAGCGCGTGGCTGAACTCGAAGTAGGTCTCGGCCATGTAGTAGGTGGCGGCGGCGGTCACGTCGGAGATCTCGTAGGCGACCAGCCCGTCCATGGCGTCGATCGCGTTGTCCATCCGCTGCTTCTTCTCCTGCAGGCTCTTCTCGAACGGCTGCCGCAGCTTCACCTCGACGAAGTCGGCGAAGGTGCCTTCCGCGAGGACCAGCGCGGAGCGCCCGGCGATCGTCCGGGTCCGGGCGGTGCGCTCCTGCCCGGCGCCGGCGTCCACCTTGACGATCGCCGCCAGCTCCTGCCGGTAGAGCGTGTCGTCCTTCGCCGCCTTGTGGATGTCGGCCATCTTCAGGCGGACCTCGAGAGCCGGCTCGACCGGGTGGGGAAAGTCCTTGACGAAGCGCGCGTAGGAGACGAGGGCGCGATCCGGCTCCTTCGACTGCGCGTGCAGATCGCCCGCGAGGAGGAGCGCCTCCTTCCGCTGCGCCGGATCCCCGCTCTCGGAGGCGAGGTTGTCGTACTCGCCGGCGGCGCGCGACAGCTGGCCGTTCTCGTGGTACGCGAGCGCGATCTGCCGCGAGGCCTCGAGGTGCAGCTCGTGCTTCGGGTAGGCGCTGCGGAACGCTTCGAGCGTCTCCGCGGCCTTCGGCCAGTCCTTCAGCCGCACGAACGCGGCCCCGGCCTCGTACTCCGCCGTCGGGCGGATCGCCGAGGTCGGCGCGGCGCTCTTGATCCTCAGGAAGTGGTCGGCCGCCGCGCGGTAGTCTTCCTTGGCGTTGGCCTGCTCGCCCTGCTTGTAGATCGAGGCGGCCAGGTTGTCGACCAGCCCGGCCCGCGTCGTGTCGTCCTCCGGCGTGGCCTTGAGCACCTCGGTGTAGCCGCGCTCGGCCTCCGGATACGCGGCCAGCTCGAACGAACCGTGCGCGACCACCAGCCACGCGGTGCGACGGATGGCCGGGTCCGCCGCCGGGTAGTTGTCGATCACCCGGCGGGCGGTCGCGACCGCGGGCGGGTACTTCTTCATCTCGTACAGGTCGTCGGCGGCGGCCCCCAGGACCGGCGCGGCCTTGTCGTGCTGCGGGAAGGCGTCGGCGAACCGCAGCGAGGTGGCGATGGTCTCCCGCTTCACCGCCTCGTCCGGCTTCTCGCCCGCCGCCTTGATCGCCTCGCGATAAGAGAAGACCGCGGCATACCCGGCGGCGGCCGACTGCGCGTGCGGCGGATAGTCGTAGGCGGTGCGCTCGTACTGCTTCGCCGCGTCGGTGAAATCCTTGTTCTCGAGGAGCAGGTCCGCCAGCCGGTAGTTCATCGGCGGCGTCTCGGCGTCGGTCGGGAAGGACTCGAGGTAGTCGCCGTACCAGCGGCGGGCCTCGCGGTAGTCCTCGGCCTTCTCGTCGTCCTTCTTCGCGCCCTGGTACTGGGCGTGGTAGTGGTTCGCCAGATCCTTCAGGTTCGACTTGAGGAACGCGAGGACCTCCGGCGACTCCTCGGGCTTGTAGTGCCGCCAGTACTCCGCCTTCAGGCCGTAGGTGGTCGCGAAATCCCGCTTCGACTCCAGGACGAGCTTGGGGAAGCCGCCCTTCGTGAAGGTGTCGATGACCCGCATGCTGAAGGCCGGCGCCTTGCGGTGGAACGGGTAGAGCGCGACGAAGGCCTTGAACGTCTTCGCCGCGTCGTCGTAGCGCAGCTTGTCGAGGTAGTGCTCGCCGAGGTTGCTGTAGATCCGGTCCTCGTACTGCCGGGTCCCGAAGCCCTTGAAGTACTGCTGGACGGCGTCGGCGCCCCCGAGGTTGCTGAAGCCGAGGCTGATGACCCGGAAGGTGTCGGCGACGCGGCGGTCGTCGTCCTCGTCGTGCTTCTGATCGAAGTCGTAGCCGATCGACACCTTGTAGTCGAGGAGGGTCATGTACTTCTGCAGGGCCTCGTCGTAGAGGTCCTGCTTGTAGAAGGTCCACCCGAGCTTGTAGAGCGCGAGCTCGTAGTACGAGGTGGCGGCGCCCATGCCGACGATCGCCGTGTAGGCGTTCTCGGCATCGCGGAATTTCCGGCGCGTGAAGTAGTACTCGCCGCGGCGGAACTGCACCTCGTCGAGGTGCGGCGAGTTGGGGTTCGCGCTGATCAGGCGCTCCATGGTCGCGATCGCCTCGTCGGTGCGACCGAGCTCGTCGTAGGCGCGCGCCATCTGGTAGAGGACCTGGTCGCTGTGCTCGTAGTTCTTGTATTCGCTCAGGAGCTTCTCGTAGAGCGCGATCGCCTCGAGCGGGCCGGCCGGATCCCCGTTCGGGCCGTCCGCGATCGCCGGCGCGTCGGCGGCTCCACCCGCGGCCGGGAGCGCGCTCTCGGTGGTCGTGCGACGCTCGAAGTCCTTGTCCGATTCGCGCTTCTCCGCGCCGGGGGTCTCCGCCGCCAGCGGACCCGAAATCGGCTGCAGCGCGGCCGGGGCCTGCCCGGGCTCCGGCGCGGCCATCTCGCGCGGCTTGCCGTCCCCCCCGTGGATGCCGAACCGCTTCTCGAGCTGCAGGTCGGCGAGACGCCGCATCGCTTCCGGGGTCATCTCGGTCTGCGGCGTCTCCTGCAGGAACTTCCGATAGCTCTCCATCGCCTGGTCGAGGCCCTGCGCGACGGTGACCTCCTGCAGGTCGGGCGGGATGCGGTGCAGGTCCGCCAGGGTCTGCTTCGGCTGCGGCGTGGCGCAGCCGACCACGAGCGCCGGCGCCAGGACGAGATACATCGCGCGGCGACGCATCAGTGCTTCTCCGCGTCGGCCTGGGCGCGGGCGGCGCGGTCGTACGAGTCGGCGACCGCGTAGCGCGCCTGGGTCTGCTGCGCCGCCAGGCGATCGCGGCGCGCCACGAGCTGGTCGATGGCGACGGTCTCGATCAGGTGGCCCTGCTGGGCGATCAGGCTTTCGACCCGCTGCAGCGACTCGCGGACGTCGGTGCGGAGGTGCCCGATCGGAGTGTCGTACCCGACGTAGCTGTGGGTCGCCGCCTGCCGCGTCCGGACGAACGCCTCGTACTGCCGGTTGAGGGCGGCGACGTCGGCGTTCAGCTCCTTCAGGTGCGCGTAGGCGTCGGTCAGCCGCTGGTCGTACTCGGTCTCGAGGCGCCACGTGAGCACGCCGCGCAGGCGCGCCACGCGCTCCCGGAGGGCGAGGGAATCCGGACGGGTGGAGCCGCCGAGCTGCTTCTCGATCTGCGCGAGCCGGTCGCCCGCGATCCGCTCCTCGGCGTTGGCGAGAAGCTCCGGCCGCGGCGCGGTCAGCATCGCGTGCAGGCGCTCGCCGAGGCTCTTCTGCTGCTCGAGGCGGAGGCGCATGCGCGAATCGAGCTCCCGGAAGCGGGCGTCGACCTCCGGCAGGAGCGGCGTGTAGTTGTCGCCGCGCAGCCGGATGATGTCGTCGAACGCGTCGAGGCTGGTGTTCCAGCCCGCGAGCCGCTCCTTGAGATCTTCGAGGTCGAGGTAGTTGTGCAGCGCGGTCTGGAAGTCGTGCGACGCCATCAGCTCCATCAGGTAGTAGGTCTCCGGCGCGCCGGGCAGGGTGCGCAGGCGGATGACCCAGGTGTCGTCCTGGCGGCTCTCCTCGCGCACCAGCGCCTTGAGGAACCGCCCTTCCCGGATGCTGCCGATCGAGGCGTCGACCGTCTCGACCTGGTGGCTGAACTGCTCGAGCGCGTGCCCGTACAGGATCGCGGCGCGGCCGTGCAGGTTCAGGCTGGCGTAGGCGTGCGGCAGGGCCAGGAGGGCCTCCTGGACCGCGCCGTCGGTCGGCTCCCGATCCGCGAGAATGCTCCACGGAACCAGCGCGCGGTCGAAGTTCTTCGACGTGGCCTCGGCCCATCCGGCGCGCAGCAGCGCCTGGTTCGAGAACGGTCCTTCGAGGCGGACGCGATCGAGCGCCTGCTTGGCGCGATCGAACTCGGCCGCCTCGAACAGGATGGAGCCCAGGACCAGGTTGGCCTTGTCCCGGACCGCGAGATCGGCGGGGTCGCCGAGCGTCAGCTGCCCGGCGCGTTCGAGCTGCTCGATCGCATCCTTCTGCCGGCCGTCCTGGAGCAGGGCGATGCCGAGGTTGTAAGCGGCGAACCCGGTCAGGTCCCCGCCGGCCTTGAGATCCTTGAGCACCTTGACGGCGTCGCCCGGACGGCCCTGGGCCATGTCGAGGTTCGCGCGCAGGTACTCGATGTCGTCACGCACGGCGTAGGGAATCGTCCCCTCGATGCGCCCGAGCGCGTTCTCCGCGTCGTCGAACTGCCCTTTCTGGAAATGGATCCGGGCGAGGCGATAGGCGGCTTCGTTGCGCACCGCCGGGTCGACCGCCCCCTCGAGCACCGCCTTGATGGCGCGCCCCGCGCGGTGGTGCATGCGGTAATCGAGCTCGAAGTCGCCGACCGAGAACTCCGCATCGTTGATGTAGTAGTGCAGGGTGTCGAGCCGCGGCTCGTCCAGGCCGCGGTACTGGGCAATCTCGGTGTCGAGACGCTGGAGCGCGTCGAAATACTGCCCCTGGTAGGCGTGATACAGCGCCTCGGCGAAATAGAGGTCCTTCGGCGCGGCGCTCGCGGCCGGCGGGGCGCCGACGGACGGACGGACCGCGAGCCCCAGGAGGAGCCCCAGTCCGACGAGTCCGAACGACGCCCTGCGCATCGATCACCAGTCCCCGAGGGCGATCGGGGGATTGCCTGAACCCTGTCCCCCGAACGTCAGTCCCACCATCTTGGGCTTCACGTCCTTGCGGAACGCGAAGTGCTCCGTGCGGCTGAAATCCGCGCCGCTCTCGCGCTTGCCTTCGACCGTCACCTCGATCTGGTGATCCCCGGTCGCGACGTTGCCGACGTAGATCCGCTGCACGCCCCCCTTGCGGAGCGCCTCGAGCTCCTTGGCGCTGTAGACGTACTGGGCCGCCGGCTGTCCGTCGATCAGGAGCCGCACGGCGTCGAGGCGCATCGTGTCGCCCTTGGCCAGCGCGACGAAGACCGCCACCTGGGTCCCCGAGGGATAGAGCAGCTTCTCTTCGAGCTGGTTCAACTCCGCCGCGATCCGGAGGACGTCGGACTTGACCTCCTGGATCTGCTCGTCGAGGCCGCGCATCTGCTGCTTGTCGTTCTGCGGCTTGTCGGCCGGCGGCTTGTCGCTGCTCCCCGCCCAGCCGTTGGGAACGGCGAGGCTGAGGAGCAGGGCCGCCATGAAGGCGCGCGCGGTATCCGGACTGCGTCGAGCCATGGCGTTCCTCCCCGTGCAATACGCCACCGGGTCGCCCAAGAGGGGCGCCCCGCGTCGTGTCTGCTATGAAACTGGTCACGCATCTCTTGATGCGCAAGGGAATCACCAAAAGGTTGTTGTGCCTCAATGGTTTTGCCTCGGAGGTGCACAGTCCCGGCGCGGAACCGTCAAACCGATGTCGCGGACGGGTTCCGACGGTGCGTCCGGCGACAATCCGGCGTAGCATGGGGTGCGTTGCGGGGGACGATTTCCGGATGAGCGACTGGTCCAGGGACGACACCAACCCGCTTCCCATCGCCGGGGCGATCCCCGCCCGCCCCCGTCCCGAGCCCGCGCCGCCGACGACCGCGGTCCGGATCGAGGTCGCCGGACTCTCCGACAAGGGGAAGATCCGCGAGGAGAACCAGGATCACTTTCTCGTCGTGCGCGCCGGGCGCTACGCCGAGACGATCGCGACCAGCCTGCCTCCGGGCGAGATCTCGGAGCGTTCCGAGGATCGCGGGCTTCTCATGATGGTGGCCGACGGCATGGGGGGGCACGCGGCCGGCGAGGTGGCGAGCCGCACCGTGCTGGTCACCCTGACGCATCTCATCCTCAACCACCCCGAGTGGGCGCTGAAGGTCGACGAGAAGAGCGCCGCCGACATCAAAGACAGAGCGGTCGCCCGCTACCAGGCGCTCGACGCCGCCCTCGCCGAGCGGATGCAGGCGGACCCGTCCCTGAAGGGCATGGGGACCACCCTGACCGTCGCCTACAGCCTCGGGCTCGATCTCTTCATCGCGCATGCCGGCGACTCCCGGGCCTACCTCCTGCACCAGGGGACCCTCCGGCAGCTCACCCGCGATCACACTTACGTGCAACGGCTGGTGGACGCGGGGATGATGAGTCGCGAGGCCGCCGCCGCGCACCAGCTGCGCAACGCCCTCACCAACGTCCTGGGCGGCGGAAACCGCTCGGTCGAGGTGGATCTCCAGCAGCTGCGGATCGCGGCGGGCGATCAGCTGCTCCTGTGCAGCGACGGTCTCACCGGCACGATGACCGACGAGGAGATCGCCGGCATCCTGGGAGACTCCGCCGCGGCCGGCACCTCGTGCCGCCGGCTGGTCGACCGCGCGCTCGAGCGCGGCGCCCCGGATAACGTCACCGTGATCGTGGCGCGCTACGAGCTCTGCTGAGATCCTTCGCCGGTCGCCCCTCCCTGCCGATCGGCGCGACAGGCGGCGCCCGGATCGCCGGTAGAATGCAGCTGCCTGCGGCGCGAGGTCCCGGCCCGGACAACCCGGCGCCCGGACCCGGCCGATTCACCACGGAGACCTTCCCCATGTCGATGCGCCGGATCGTGGCAGCCCCTCTCGTCCCGCTCGCCCTCGTCGCGGCCCTGCTCCTGCCTGCCGTGTGCTTCGCGCATGACGGCGCGGCGCCCGCCGGCGCCCCGGACGTCAGGGGCGATCTCCTGACCTGGATCCAGAGGGGCGAGTCGGAGCTGGCCCAGCTCGCCGACGCCATGCCGGAGAGCACTTACGCCTGGCGGCCCGGCGAAGGAGTGCGCAGCGTCGGGGAGGTCTTCATGCACGTCGCCGCCGCGAACTACGGCGTCCCGACCTTCATCGGCGTGCCGGCTCCGGCCGGGTTCAAGTTCGAGACCTACGAGCAGTCGCTGACGAAGAAGGCCGACATCGTCAAGGCGCTGCACGACTCGTTCGCCCACATGGAAGCGGCGCTCAAGGCGACTTCCGACGCCGACCTGAACAAGCCCGCCGAGTTCTTCGGGATGAAGACCACGGTGCGCGGGGCGTACTTCCTGCTCCTCTCGCACGTGCACGAGCACCTCGGCCAGTCGATCGCCTACGCGCGCATGAACAAGGTGGTTCCGCCCTGGACCGCGAAGGAGCAGGCCGCGGCGGCGCAGAAGAAGCCGTAGCGACGAGGGAGGCCCATGGCGACGCGAGATTCCCTGCAGCAGCCGACCTGGACCGCGGTCGACGACTACCTGACCGATCTGCTCCTGGGACCCGACCCCGCCCTCGCGGCGGCCCGGGCCGCCAGCGCGGCGGCCGGCCTTCCGGACATCGCCGTGTCGCCCCCGCAGGGAAAGATGCTGTTCCTCCTGGCGCGCCTGCAGGGTGCGCGCGCCATTCTCGAGATCGGCACCCTCGGAGGCTACAGCGCCATCTGGCTGGCGCGCGCCCTGCCGCCCGGCGGCCGGCTGATCACGCTGGAGGCCGACCCGAGACACGCCGAGGTGGCGCGCGCCAACATCGCGCGCGCCGGTCTCGCCGGCGCCGTGGACGTCCGGTGCGGCCGGGCGCTCGACACCCTGCCGTCGGTGGCGAAGGAACGCGGGGCGGAGGGGTTCGACCTGATCTTCATCGACGCCGACAAGACCGGCTATCCCGACTACTGGGACTGGGCGCTCCGCCTGTCGCATCGCGGCACGCTGATCGTCGCCGACAACGTGGTGCGCGACGGCGCGGTCGCCGACCCCGCCAGCGCCGACGCCAGCGTCCTGGCGGTGCGCCGCTACCACGAGCTCGTGGCCGCCGAGCCGCGGGTCACCGCGACGACGATCCAGACGGTCGGCATCAAGGGTTACGACGGGCTGTCGTTCGCGCTGGTGGTGCAGGACCCGGCGCGCTGAGGATCGAGGTCGAGGCCGCACGGGAAATCCTGCGCGGACGGCACACCCGCCTCGGACTCGTCGCGCGGTTGACGGAATGACGACTTTCGGGCTTAAGATGCGATTCGCATCGCCTGCCTCGCGATGACGCTCGCCGAAAGAATCGCGCGGACGGTCGCCTGGATGAGGGACACCCACAAGATCTCCCGCTGATCCGATGCCGAAACGGATCCTCTTCGTTCATCCCTGCGCCGGCATGGGCGGGGCCCCTTTGAGTCTGCTCTACCTCATCGAGCAGCTCGATCCGCTGCGCTACACCCCCGAGGTTCTTTTCATCGGCACGGGCGGCCCCGAGGTCGATCTGTACCGGCTACGCGGCATTCCGCTGCGGATGCGGGATGACATCGTCTCGTTTCCGCACGCGCGCGCCGCCTACCTGTCGGTGCTCAGCCTCCGACCGTGGCAGGCGCTGGCGCGCCCGTTCCAGATTCTGCCTTCGGCGCGGCGGATGCGCGACGAGATGCGCGCGCGTCCGGCCGACCTCGTGCACATCAACACGTCGGTCCTGATTCCCGCGGGACTGGGTGCCGCGGCGGCCGGCATCCCGGTCGTCTGGCAGGTCCGGGAAACGCTGGCGCCCGGGACGTTCGGCCTGCGGCGGTGGTTCGTCAGGACCTGCATCCACCGGTCGGCCCGGGCGGTCATCGCCATCTCCCGACACGACGCGGAGCCGCTCATCCAGGGACCTCAGTTGAGGGTCATCTACAACTTCGTGAACTTCGACGCGTTCGATCGCCGCCTGGACGGGCCGGCGTGCCGGGCCGCGCTCGGAGTGCCGCCCGGAAGACCGGTCGTCCTGATGCTCGGCGGCCTGGTCGCGAGCAAAGGGGCGGATGTCTTCGTGGAGTCGGCGCGCCTCGTGCGGGAGCGGTTCCCGGATGTCCTGTTCCTCCTCGCCGGCTACGGACCGGGTGATGAATCGCCCTCCCGCATCAAGCGCTTTCTCCGCCGCTGCCTTGAGGGCTCGGGGCTCCTCCCCAGCATGGAGAGGCGGGTGCTGGGTCTCGTTCGCAAGCACCGGCTCGAGGAGACGATTCGATTCATCGGGATGCGCTCGGACGTTCCCCAGCTGCTGGCCGCAAGCACGCTGCTCGTCTGGCCGGCCACCCTGCCGCACTTCGCCCGACCGATCATCGAGGCCGGCGCGATGGCGCGACCGGTCGTCGCCTCCGATTTCCCTTCCACCCGCGAAACCGTCGTCCCCGGCGAAACCGGCCTGCTCGCCCGGCCGGGCGACCCGGCCGACTTCGCGGCGGCGATCATGAAGCTGCTCGCCAGTCCCGAGCTCGCCGCGCGCATGGGAGAAGCCGGTCACCGGCTGGCGCTCGAGCGCTACCAGGCACGCGCCGGGGCCGCCAGGGTGATGGCGGTGTACGACGAGGTGCTGGGCGTGTCGCCGCCGGAACCGCAGGCGGGGGGCTGAACCGCACCCACCGCGGTCGGCATCGCGACCACGCGACTCGCTCGAAAGCCGCGCGGGACGGGTGGTTCGAGGTGGTATAGTTCAACCCGCCGGTGCGCAGTCCGAGGCGAAGATGGAATCTGCAGGCGCCGTTCCCCGAACGAGCGTCCCGGTCAGTCTCGGGAGCCCGCGCTTCAGGACCGTCGAGGTCGACGGCTTCCGGGTGACCGACGCCTGGTTCCCGCCCCACTTGCGGCTTCCGCCGCACGCCCACGATCGCGCCTCCTTCGCCGTCATGCTGGAGGGGTCGTTCGACCTCGCGTTGACCGGCCGGACGCACGCCTGCCCGCCGTCCACGGTGTTCACCGAGCCGATCGGCGAGCGGCATGGCAACCGCGTCGACCGCGCCGGCGCGCGCGTCCTCGTGGTGCAGCCCGATCCGGCGCGTCTCGACATCGTCCGGCCCTGCGGCGCGGTCCTGGATCGGACCGGCCACTTCCGCGACGCCGGGATCGCCCGGCTGGCGTGGCGGCTCGTGCACGAGCTCCGGTCACCCGACACCATCGCGCCGCTGGCGATCGAGGCGACCGTGCTGGCGATGCTGGCGACCGCCGCCCGCCTGGGCGGCGGTAGGGCGAGGTCGCGCCGCGCGCCGGCCTGGCTCCCGCGGGTTCGCGACCTGCTGCAGGCGCGTTTCCTCGAGACGCCGAGCACGGCCGACCTCGCGCGCGAGGTCGGCATCCACCCGGTGCACCTGGCGCGCGTCTTCCGTGCCCATGAGCGGACGACGATCGGGGCCTACGTGCGCGGGTTGAGGCTCGACTGGGCCGCCCGACGCCTGACCGGATCCCGGGAT
>DATKFL010000014.1:0-2470 GCA_035511355.1 Dongiaceae bacterium | reverse complement strand
GCCGCGCGCCGATTCCGCGCTCCAGAGGATCGCGGCGAACCGCGCCTCGAGGAGCGCGGCCGCGGCCTCCGCGAACGGCGAGGTCTTCGCGCCGGTCGCCCCGGCGACCGTCGCGCGCAGCGTCGCCAGCGCCTCGAGATCGGCGCCGGTCGAAGCCGGAACGCCGGCCGACGCGAACGCGATCATCCGCCGCGCCCGGGGCGTGCCGTCGAGGGCGATCGAGGCGGGGAGGAGATCGGGATGCCCGGCGAGCGCGTCGATCCGCCAGAGCAGGACGACGTCGGCACGATCGCGGACCGCCCCGAACGTCGCGCCGACGAGACCCGACTGCCCGATCGCCTCGATCTCGCCGCGCAGCCTTTCGCTTCCCTCGATGTCGATCGAGCCCCCCAGCCGGCGCGCCAGCCGCGCCGCGCGCCGCGCCGTCTCGACCGTGCTCCAGGCGAGCCCCCCGACGTGCGGCCGCCGGGCGCCGCCCAGGATCGCGACCGCGCGGTCGATCGCCGACGCGATCGTCGCGGGCCGGCCGTCGATCCGCGGTCCTCCCGGATCGGTGCGGCGCACGGCGGCGGCGCGCGCCACGGCGCAGCCGCCCTCCACGAGCAGCGGATCGGTGCCGGGTTGCACGAAAAGCGGCGCGCAGGGAAGTCCGCAGAAGGGCACGCGCACGGCGACGGGGGCGCGCATGGCGGCGCTTGTACCATCGCGCCGCGGGAACGGTCAACGACGCCGTGCCGGGTCGCGGCGCGCTTTACAGGAACCGGGGCCGAAGAGTAGCCTGATGACGGCTCAAAACCGGGAGGGGCTTGCGATGCGGCAGATGGTGCGAGGGGGGTGGCGCGCCCGCGCGACGGCGCGCGCGGTGCTGGGAGCGGCGGTCGCAGTGCTCGCCGGCTTCCTGTCCGAAGCGCCGCGCGCCGCCAGCCTGTGCGGCGCGGACGGCCCGCAGCCGGGTGGTGCGGTCTACCGGATCTGCATGCCCTCCCCGGGCGCCTGGAACGGCGATCTGGTCATCTGGGCGCACGGCTACGTCGACGTCACCGAGCCGGTCGCCATCCCCGAATCGCAGTTGTGCCTCGCCGACGGCTTCTGCGTTCCGACCATCGTGAACGGGCTCGGCTTCGGCTTCGCCACCACCTCCTACCGGATGAACGGCCTGGTCACGACCCCGGTGGAGGACGTCGCCGAGCTGATCGATCTGTTCGCCGCGCAACAGGGCGCGCCCCGGCGGGTGTTCGTCGTCGGCGCCTCCGAAGGGGGGCTGGCGACCGCGTTGGCGCTCGAGCGGCGGCCGGACCTGTTCGCCGGCGGGGTCTCGGCCTGCGGGCCGATCGGGGATTTCGTCCGGCAGGTCGAGTACTACGGCGACTTCCGGGTCGCGTTCGACTACTTCTTCCCCGGTCTCCTCCCGGGAACGCTCCTCGACGTCCCGCCCGATCTCATGGATCACTGGGACGACTTCTGGGACAACACCGTCAAGCCGGTGGTCTTCGACCCGGCCAACGCCGGGAAGCTCTCGCAGCTGCTCAAGGTGGCGAAGGCGCCGTACGACCCGGGCGTGCAGGAGACGATCGAAAAGACGGTGCGCGACGGCGTCTGGTACAACGTCTTCGCCGCCGAGGACCTGTACGCGAAGCTGCACGGCTCGCCGTACGACAACACCGGCAAGGTCTACATGGGGTCGTGGAACGACCGCGCGCTGAACGCCGGCGTGGCGCGCTACCTCGCCGATCCGGCGGCTCTCGCGACCATCGACGCGCTGTTCACCACCACCGGCCGCCTCGACGTGCCGATGGTCAACCTGCACACCACCAAGGATCAGCAGGTCGCCTTCGTCCAGGAGCTCCTGTATGCGCAGAAGGTGCGCGCCGCCGGTGCCGCGGCGAACCACCTCCTGATCCCGTCGTTCCGCTACGGTCACTGCAACTTCAAGCCCTGGGAGGCGATCCTGGCCTTCGTGATCGCGGTGCAGAAGGCGGAAGGCGTGGCGCCGACCGGCGTCGAGGCGCTCCTGCCGCCCGCCGATCGCGACGCCTACACCGACGCGGCGCGCGCGGCCGGCCTCCTCCGCTGACGGCGCGAAGTCTGGACAGTCCGCGGGCTCTCCCGGTATAGTCCCCGCCGCCTCTTGCACGTTGCGGCGGGAGCCGGGGACGCGGTGAAGTCCAGCACACGGATCCTCATCAGCCTGGTCCTGACCGTCGCCTTCCTCGCCCTATTCCTGCGCAGTTTCGATCTCCGTGCCGCGGCGGCGAGCCTGCAGGAGGCCAGTCCGTGGCTCCTGCTCGCGGCGGTGGCGCTGAATCTCCTGTCGTACGTCGTGCGCGCCTGGCGCTGGCGGCACCTCCTGGCGCCGATGCGCGAGGGGATCGGCCTCTACAACCTGACCTCGACCACCTTCATCGGCTTCATGGTGTCGTTCCTCGTGCCGATGCGCCTCGGCGAGGTGGTGCGGCCGGTCCTGCTGGCG
>DATKFL010000013.1:0-2596 GCA_035511355.1 Dongiaceae bacterium | reverse complement strand
GAAGGCTACAAGAGCCTCTGGGCGAAGCATCGCCGGGAGATCGGGCGCCTGGAGGCCTACCCGCCCCGGGTGCACGGCGCCCTGCAGCGGACCGTGAACGATCTCGGTCGCGGCGCCCGCCGGCTGGCGCGCCGGTCCATGCCCCGCGCTCTGGCCGACCGGATCGCCGCCGCCCTCCAGGGCCGGGCGGGAGGGAGAGCCACGTGCTTCGAAAACTCCTGAAATCGAGCCTGGCGCTGGGGGTGAGCAGGTCCGGCATCGCGGCGCGGATCGGCGCCCGCAGGAATTCCCCGGACCAACCGCTCATCGTCGGATACCACCGGGTCGTCGAGGATTTCGATCGGAGCGCCCTGACCTCGATTCCCTCGATGCTGATCAGCGCGCGGATGCTGGAGAAGCAGCTCGACTGGCTGGCCGCGCGCTACCGGCTGCTTTCCCTCGAAGAGATGGGGAAGCGCCTGGCGGAAGGCTCCTCCACCACCGGAACCGCCGCGGTCACGTTCGACGACGGCTACGGCGACGTCTACGAGAACGCCTTCCCGATTCTCAGGCGCAAGGGGATCCCGGCGACCATCTTCGTCGTGACCGGAACGATCGGCACGCCGCGATCGCTGAACCACGACAGGCTGTACGCTCTCCTGGCCCGCGCCCTGCGCAGCGCGGCGGTCCCGGCGGACCTGCTCGCCGGATTGCATCGCGACTGCGGTCTCACGGTCCCGGAGCCCCACGACCTGGCGCGCGCCGGCCGGACGACCTTCACGGCGCTGCGCCTGTTCCTCGACCGGCTCCCGCAGCCGTCGATCCTGGCGGTGATCGACACGCTCGAGTCCCACCTCGGCGCGCGCCTCGCCGACGAGGACCGGGCGCTCACGTGGGAGATGCTCGACGCGATGGGCTCCGCCGGCATGATCATCGGCTCGCACAGCAGGACGCATGTCCTGCTCACCCACGAGAGCCAGGAGCGCAAGCACGACGAGATCTCCGGGTCGCGACAGGTGCTCGAAGCGCGCCTGAAGAGGCGCGTCGAGCACTTCGCCTACCCCGACGGCCGGTTCGACACCGGCACCGTGATCGCCACCGCCGCGGCCGGCTACCGGTTCGCCTACACCGCCTGCGCGCACCGCGACCCGGCCTTCCCGCTCCTGACCCAGCCGCGCCGCGTTCTCTGGGAGCACGCCGCCATCGACGCGCGCGGCGCCTTCTCCGGCTCGGTGCTGGACTGCCTGGTGGGCGGTTTGTTCGACGCCCTGTCGCCCTGCCGCCAGCCGCACGGGCCCGGCCTCGAAGATCACCCGCCGCTGCGCGCGGCATGGAGCGGCACGGCCTCGTGACCCGGACCACCGCATCGCGCCGGATTCCGTTCGGCCCGGAGCTGCTGCTGACGCTCGGACGCAGCGCCGGGTTCGCCCTGACCTTCTTCATCCCGGTGGTCCTGACGCGGGTGTTCGACAAGGCGACGTTCGGCACCTACAAGCAACTCTTCCTGGTCTTCGGAACCATGTACTTCATCGCCCAGGGCGGCATGGCCGAGAGCCTCTTCTACTTCGTCACCAAGGCGGGGGGACGCCGCGGCGCCTACGTCGCCAACGCCGCCATCGGTCTCGGCGCCCTCGGCTTCGCGTCCGGCGCGCTGGTCTGGGCGGGGGCGCCGGCGATCGCCGCCTGGCTGAACAACCCCGCTCTCGCGGCCTACCTCCCCTGGGTCGGCGCGTTCCTGCTGCTGATGCTGGTGTCGGCGAGCCTCGAGATCGTCCTGATCGCGCGCGCGCGATTCGCCTGGGCGGCGGCGACCTACGGGGTTTCCGACCTGGCGCGCGCGGCGCTGTTCATCATTCCCGCCCTGATCACCCGGCGCCTGGAGTGGGTGCTCGCCGGCGCCGTGGCGTTCGCGGCCCTGCGCGTCGTGGTGACCCTCGGCTACTTCGTGAGGGAGTTCAAGGGAGCGTTGCGCCCGGGCCAGGGAGCGCTCCGGGAGCAGATCGCCTACGCCCTGCCGTTCGGGGTGGCGGTCCTGGTCGAAGCGATCCAGGGGAACCTGCACCAGTACGTGGTCTCGGCGCGCTTCGACGCGGCGACGTTCGCCATTTACGCCGTCGGCTGCCTGCAGATCCCGTTCGTCGATTTCGTGGCGGGCCCTGCCGGCAACGTGATGATGGTCCGCATGAGCGAGAGGATCGCAGAACCCGATCGACGCTCCATTCTGGCGCTCTGGCACCAGACGACGGTTCGACTGGCGCTGACCTTCTTCCCCTTGACCGCGCTCCTCCTGGTGCTGGGGCGCGATCTGATCCTGGTCCTGTTCACTCCCGCCTACGCGGCGAGCGTGCCGATCTTCCTGGCCTGGAGCCTGTCGATCCTGTTCCCGGTGCTGCAGACCGACGGCGTGTTGCGGGTCTTCGCGCGCACCCGCGTCCTGCTCCTGGTGAACATCGCCAGGCTGCTGCTGATCGCCGGATCGATCTCCTGGTTCCTGTCGACCTTCGGGCTGATGGGAGCGGTCCTGGTCACCCTCGCCAAAATGCTGCTCGCGAAGATCCTGATGCTCTTCGAGATGAAGCGGCTTCTCGGGGTTGGATTCGGCGGCCTCCTTCCGTGG
>DATKFL010000012.1:0-3472 GCA_035511355.1 Dongiaceae bacterium | reverse complement strand
GCAACTTGGACATTGCGAGTCTGACCGAGTTTCTGCGCGAGGCGGAGATGCGTCACGGCGATTATCAAGCGACAGCGCCGAAGCACCACTGGTCGGACTGGTACGCCGCCTACATCGTGGCGCGCGAACATGGAAGATCGCCCGACGCAGCGATCGCGGACGCCGGGCACCACATGGAGCGCGTCCTGGGCCGGCGAGAGGGATAGAGGCCGGCATGCGATCCGACATCGTCCCGGGCGCCACCCTCCCGGACTACGAACTGACCGACCACCGCGGCGCGCACCGCCGGCTCTCGGAGCTGCAGGGCGGCGACCCGCTGGTGCTGGTGCTCTCCCGCGGCGGGTACTGCCCCAAGGAGAGACGCCAGCACGAAGGGCTCCTGCAACTGCATCGCGAGATGCAGGTCGGCTACTGCCGCCTCGTGACCATCTCGACCGACAACCTTCTCGAGACCAACGAATTCCGCACCGGCGTCGGCGCGCACTGGACGTTTCTCTCGGACCCCGGTCGAAAGGTGCAGAAGGATCTCGACATCGCGGAGTACACCGACCCGCACCACGACCCGATGATCCCGCACACCCTGGTGCTCGAGCCCGGGCTCAAGGTCTACAAGATCTACGACGGCTACTGGTTCTTCGGCCGGCCGACGGCCGAGGAGCTGCGGCTCGATCTGCGCGCGGTGCTGGCGCGCTGCCGTCCCGACTGGGAGATCACGGGCGCGGCGATGCGGGCGGCATGGGCGAAGGGCGACAAGGCAAATTTCCACCCCTACGGCAGGACCCAGACCCAGCTGCTCGCCGAGCCGGACTGACCGGGAGAGAATCGCATGACCGAAGCAGACGACGCCGAACGGGAAGCCTTCCCCACCCTGACCGAGGCGCAGATCGCGCGCATCGTCCCGTACAGCACCGAGCGCACTCTCGGCGACGGCGAGAGCCTCTGGGAGGCCGGCGATCGCAACCGGCCCCTCTACGTGGTCTGCAAGGGGGAAGTCGAGATCCTGTCGGGCAGCGACCACGTCGTGACCGTGCATCGGCCAGGCGCCTTCACCGGGGACGTCGATCTCCTGTCCGGTCGCCAGGTGGTGGTGCGGGCGCGCGCGATCGGCCCCACGCGCGTCCTCGAGCTCCCCGCGGCCCGGCTGCGCGCGATGGTCCAGACCGACGCCGAGCTGAGCGAGATCTTCCTGCGCGCCTTCATGAAGCGCCGCCTCATCCTGATGCATCAGGGCGGTCAGAACGTCGTCGTAATCGGCTCACACCACTGCGCCGGGACCCTCGCGCTCCGCGAGTTCCTGAACCGGAACAGCATGCCGTATGCCTACCTGGACGTGGAGGAGGATCCGGCGGTCCAGGAAACGCTCGACAAGTTCGCGGTGGGGATCGACGACATCCCGGTCCTGATCTGCCGGGGCACCCTGGTGCTGCGCAAGCCGTCGATCGAGGAGGTGGCCCGGTGCCTCGGCATGGACGACCTCAAGGAAGACGTCCTGCGCGACCTGGTGATCATCGGCGCGGGGCCCGCCGGCCTTTCGGCCGCGGTCTACGCCGCCTCCGAGGGTCTCGACGTGCTGGTGATCGAGGCACGCTCTCCGGGAGGCCAGGCGGGGTCGAGCTCGCGCATCGAGAACTACCTGGGATTCCCGACCGGAGTCACCGGGCAGGAACTGGCGAACAACGCCTTCATCCAGGCGGAGAAGTTCGGCGCCGAGTTCGCGGTTGCCCGCACGGCGGTGCGTCTCGACTGCGGCCGCCCCTACCGCGTCGATCTCGGGACCGGGACGGTCGTGCAGGCCCGTTCGATCATCATCGCGAGCGGCGTGCGCTACCGCAAGCCGGAGATCCCGAACCTGTCGACCTTCGAGGGTGTCGGGGTCTATTACGGCGCGACCCAGATGGAGGCGAATCTCTGCCGCGGCCAGGACGTGATCGTGGTCGGCGGCGGGAACTCCGCCGGGCAGGCGGCGGTCTACCTGTCGGGCGAGTGTCGCAGCGTCACGGTGATGGTGCGCGGCCCGGGGCTGGCCCAGAGCATGTCGCGATATCTCATCCGCCGGCTGGAGGAGACCCCCAACATCAGGCTGCAGACCGGCACCCGCATCGTCGCGCTCGAAGGCCGATCGCGGCTGGAGCGGGTGACCTGGCGGAACGGGAACGGCGAGTCGACCGGGGCGGAGATCGGGCACGTCTTCCTGATGACCGGCGCCGATCCCAACACCGCCTGGCTCCAGGGCTGCGTCCGGACCGACGACAAGGGCTACGTGAAGACCGGTTCCGATCTCGACGCCACCACCCTGGAGGCGGCGCGCTGGCCCTTCTCCCGCCCGCCGGGCCTCTTCGAGACCAGCCGGCCGGGCGTCTTCGCCATCGGCGACGTGCGCGCCGGAAGCGTCAAGCGGGTCGCCGCGGCCGTCGGCGAGGGCTCGGTCTGCGTTCAGCTGGTTCACAAGGTGCTCGCCGAGCCGGTCGCCTAGGCGAACTGTTCAACGGAGGGACGCGATGCCGAAGCACTGCACGCATCTGAATGAAGTCAAGGACGTGGCGCCGCGCACCCCCGACGGCTGCGAAGAGTGCCTGGCGATGGGGAGCGACTGGGTGCATCTTCGTCTGTGCCTGTCGTGCGGCCATGTCGGCTGCTGCGACAACTCGCCCAACCGGCATGCCACGAAGCACTTCAAGAGCATCCATCACTCGATCATCCGGAGCTTCGAGCCGGGCGAGGACTGGGGCTGGTGCTACGTCGACGAGCTGGTGATGGAGCCGGCGCCGGGAGCTAGACCGCCTCGGCCAAGGTGAGCGCGAACCTGCCGGCCGCGTCGATCCACTGCGACCGGATGCCGAAGCCGGAGCGCTCCACGACCGCGACGATCTCGGCCGCCGGGTACTTGTAGGAGCTCTCGGTCCAGATCGTCTCGCCCGGCTCCATGGTGAACGCCAGCGCGGCGCCGTGGACGGTGATCCGTTGCCTGCGGCCGCTCACCAGGTGCATCTCGATGCGCGCCTCCGCCTCGTTCCAGACCGCGCGATGCGAGAACCCGCGGAGATCGAAGTCGCCGCCGAGCTCGCGGTTGATCCGGCTCAGGAGGTTCAGGTTGAAGGCGGCGGTCACGCCGAGGGGATCGTCGTAGGCCGGCAGCAGCTCCGCCGCCGGCTTGACCAGGTCGACTCCCAGGAGAAACCGGTCGCCCCGGTCGAGCGAGCGCCGCACGGTCCGCAGGAACGCGTCGCGGCCCGGGGGATCGAAGTTGCCGAGGTTCGAGCCGAGGAAGATCGCCATGCGGCGACCCGCGTCGGGGCGGACGCGCCGGAACTCCTCGAGACCGCTCTCGTAGGTCGCCTGGTGCGGCACGACCCGGACGTCCCGATGCGCCCCGAGCGCCCGGCCCGCCTCGGCGAGGGCGCTGCCGGAGACGTCGACGAGGTGCACGTCGAGAGGGGCGCGATCGGCGCCGGCGCCCGCGATCAGCGCCGAC
>DATKFL010000011.1:0-5088 GCA_035511355.1 Dongiaceae bacterium | reverse complement strand
CCTGGCCCTCATCGGCGGCGCGGGCGGGCTCTTGATCGGCATCTGGTCGCGCGATCTCCTGGTGGCGCTGCGGCCGGTGCAGTTCTTCCAGGACGCCCCCGACCTGCCGGTCGACGGCCGCGTGCTCCTGTTCACGCTCTTCGTGGCGCTCGCGACCGGGTTGCTCTTCGGTCTCGCGCCGGCGCTGCAGGCGTCGCAGCCCAACCTCGCCATCGAATTGAAGGACAAGTCGAGCCAGTCGCACAGCCGCCGCCGGGTGACGCTCCGTTCCGCCCTGGTCGTCTCGCAGGTGGCGCTGTCGCTCCTGTCGCTGGTCGGTGCCGGTCTGTTCATCCGGAGCCTCGCCAACACGCAGCGGATCGACCCCGGCTTCGAGACCAGAAACCTCCTGGTGATCGGCTTCGACGTCGGAGCCCAGGGGTACGACCGGCCGCGCGCCGAGGACTTCTATCGCCGGGTCGTCGAGCGCGCCGGCACCGTGCCCGGGGTCTCCGGCGCCACGCTCGCCAGCATCGTGCCGATCGGCCTCGGGGGGATCAGCCGCACCGTCTTCCCGGAAGGGCACGAGGCGGCGACCGGGTCGACCGGCACTTTCGTGGCGGTGAACAGCATCGTGCCGGGGTACTTCAAGACCGAGGGGGTGGCGCTGGTCGACGGCCGCGACGTCGAGGAGACCGACCGCGAGGGGGCGCCGCTGGTCGCCGTGATCAACCGGACCATGGCGCAGAAGTTCTGGCCGGGCGAGACGGCGGTGGGGAAGCGCTTCAAGTTCTTCGGCGACGATGCCTTCCGGCAGGTCGTCGGGGTCGCCGAGGACACCAAGATCTTCACCCTCGGCGAGGATCCGGTGCCGATCGCCTACGCGCCGCTCGAGCAGGCGTTCGAGACCGCGATGGTGCTGCACGTCCGGACGACCGGGGACCCGGCGCCGCTGGTCGACACGCTGCGGCGCGAAGTGCAGGCGCTCGACCCGGCGCTGCCGCTCACCAACGTCTTCACGGTCGGGGAGCTCCTCGGCCAGTCGCTCTGGGCGCCGCGGATGGCGGCGGGGCTCCTGACCATCTTCGGGTTGCTGGCGCTCCTGCTCGCGGCGATCGGGATCTACGGCGTGATGTCGTATGCCGTCGGCCAGCGCACCCAGGAGTTCGGCATCCGGATGGCGCTCGGCGCGCGGGCACTCGACGTGGTCATGCTGGTGCTGGGGCACGGAATGACGCTCGTCCTCGCAGGGCTCGCGCTCGGGCTCCTGGCGGCGGCCGCGCTGACCCGGTTCGTGGCCGCGCTCCTGGTCGGTGTCGGCCCCTCGGACCCGCTCACCTTCGCCGCCATCGCGGTCATCCTGCTCGCGGTCGCGGCGATCGCCGGCTACCTGCCGGCGCGCCGCGCCACGCGGGTCGACCCGATGACCGCGCTGCGCTGCGAGTGACGAAGCCGGCATGGGCCACGGATTCCTCCAGGACCTGCGCTACGGCCTGAGGCTCCTCCTCCGGAATCCGGGCCTGTCGGCGGCGGCGCTCCTGGCGCTGGCGCTCGGCATCGGCGCCAACACCGCCATCTTCAGCGTCGTCGACGCGGTCCTGCTGCGGCCGCTGCCGTACGCCGACCCCGATCGACTTTTCGCTGTGTACCAGGTGCATGACGACGCCCCCGACGACCACGACTCGCTGTCACCGGACGACGTCGTCGAGCTGATCGAGCTCGGCGCGCCGGCTCTCCAGGTGGCCGCCTACGCGACCCCGCCGGGCGGGTTTTCGCTTGCCGGCGCCGGCGACCCGGAGCGGGTCTTCGGGACGACGGCGACCGCCGATCTGTTCGAAGTGCTCGGCACCCGGCCCGCCCGCGGTCGCGCCTTCCTCCCGGAGGACGCCCGCCCCGGCGCGCCGGGCGTGGTGGTCCTGAGCGACGCGCTCTGGCGGCGACGATTCGGCGCCGACGCGTCGATCGTCGGTCGCGAGGTGATCGTCGACGCGCGGCCGGCGACCGTGGTCGGGATCATGCCGCCCGGCTTCCGGTTCCCGCGCGACCGGGTCGCCGAGCTCTGGTCGGTCCTCCGTGTCGAACGCTCCGAGTCGCGTTCGCCGTTCTACATCCGTGCCATCGCCCGGCCGCGCGCCGGCGCGACGGCGGGGGAGATCGACGCGGCGCTCGGCGCCGCCGCGCGGCGGATCCGCGAGCGCTTCCCGCAGGCGCCGGGCAAATTCAGGTTCGCCACCGGGCCGCTGCGCGACGAGCTGGTCGGTTCGGCCGGTCCGGCCCTCCTGGTCCTCCTGGGCGCGGTGGCGCTGGTCCTCCTGATCGCCACCGCCAACATCGCCAACCTTCTGCTGGCGCGCGCCACCGCGCGACGCGGCGAGATGGCGGTGCGCGCCGCGCTCGGCGCGGGGCGGCTGCGCCTGGTGCGCCAGATGCTGACCGAGAGCCTGATCCTGTCGGGGGCCGGCGGACTTCTCGGCGTCGTCCTGGCGCTGTGGGGGACCGATCTCCTGGTGGCGCTCGGCCCGCGCACCCTGCCGCGGATCGAGGAGATCGGCATCGCGCCGGCGGTGCTGCTGTTCACCACGCTCATCACGCTCGCGAGCGGTCTCCTCTGCGGGCTGGCGCCGGCCCTGCAGGTGGCGCGCCAGGCTCCGGCTGCCGGGCTGCAGGCGGTGGGGCGGTCGGCCACCGACGCGGGCGGGCGGCGGGTGCGGCACTTCCTGGTGGTCGCCGAGTTCGCCCTGGCGGTGATGCTCCTGGGCGGCGCGGGACTGCTCCTGCGATCGTTCGAGCGACTCACTGCGGTCGATCCCGGGGTCAGGCTCGACGGCGTTCTGACCGCGTCACTGTCGCTGCCGAAGGCGCGCTATGCGGACGGCCCGGCGCGCCAGGCCTTCTTCAGCCGGGCGATCGAGGGCCTGCGCGCCCTGCCCGGAGTCGAGGCGGCCGCGATCGGCATGTCGGTGCCGCCCGACCGGCTGGTGATGACCAACCCCTACTCCGTCGAGGGAAGGGTGCCGGCCGATCGCCAGGCGGCGCCGGCGGTGCCGCAGATCCTGATCAGTCCCGACTACTTTCACTCCCTCGGCGTGAAGCCGCTGGCCGGCCGGACGTTCACCGACGCCGACGGCGCCGGCGCGCCCGACGTCGTGATCATCAACGACGTCTTCGCGCGGAAGATCTTCCCCGGCGAGGATCCGATCGGGCGTCGCCTGATCCTCGGTGAGTACGACCCCCAGGCGCCGCTCGCCACCATCGTCGGGGTGGTCACCGACGTGAAGTACTCCGGACTCGACGAGACCCCCGCGCCGACGATGTACACCCCGTACGCGCAGAACACCTGGTGGCCGACGATGTACCTGATCGTCCGGTCGAGCCTGCCGCCGGAAGCGCAGGCGGCCGCGGTACGGGCCGCGATCGCGGCGATCGACCCGGCGCTCCCGGTCTCCGACCTTCTGCCGCTCCGGACGCTGGTCGGCCGGTCGGTCGCCGAGCCGCGCTTCCGCGCGACGCTGGTCGGCCTGTTCGCGGCCGTGGCGCTTCTCCTCGCCGCGGTCGGGATCTACGGCATCCTGACCTACGCCGTCGGCCGGCGCACCCGGGAGATCGGCCTGCGGATGGCGCTCGGCGCGCGGCAACGCGACGTCCTCGGTCTCGTCCTCAGGCAGGGGATGGGGCTCGCCGGCGCCGGGACCCTCGCGGGGCTCTGCGGCGCCTTCGCCCTGAGCCGTCTTCTGGGCGGGCTCCTGTTCGGCGTCGCGCCGGGCGACCCGACCACCTTCGCAGCGGTCGCGATCGTCATGCTCCTGGTCGCGTTCGCCGCCTGCTGGCTCCCTGCCCGCCGCGCCGCGGCCGTCGACCCGATGGTGGCGCTGCGCTCGGAGTGAGAGGGGAGGGCGGTGCTATCATCGCCGCCTGCCGATGATTCCCGGGGACACCGCATGACCGCCGCCACCGAGCGCCCGCGCGTCCTGGTCGCCGACGATCAGCCCGACGTCCTCGAGGCGCTCCGACTCCTCCTGAAGGGCGAGGAGTGCCAGGTGGAGACGGCGCGCTCGCCGGCCGGCGTCCTCAAGGCGCTCGACGCCGGCTCGTACGACGTCCTCCTGATCGACCTGAACTACACCCGCGACACCACCTCCGGTCAGGAGGGGCTCGATCTCCTGGCCCGGGTGCGGGCGATCGACCCGGGTCTCCCGGTGGTCGTGATGACCGCCTGGGGGAGCGTCGACGTGGCGGTCGAGGCGATGCGCCGCGGCGCGCGCGACTTCGTGCAGAAGCCGTGGGAGAACCCGCGGCTGCTCGCCATCCTGCGCACCCAGATCGAGCTGGCGCGCGCGCTGCGCCGCTCGCAGCGGCTCGAGGCGGAGAACCAGGCGCTGAAGGACGGCGAGCCGTCCGACGAACTGATCGCCGCGTCGCCGGCGATGCAGCCGGTGGTGCAGCTCCTGGCGCGGGTCGGGCCGTCGGACGCGAACGTCCTGATTACCGGCGAGAACGGCACCGGGAAGAGCCTGGTGGCGCGGGCGCTGCATGTCCGCTCGGACCGCGCGGCGCGGGCGCTCGTGACCGTGAACGCCGGCGGGCTTTCGGAAGGGGTCTTCGAGAGCGAGCTGTTCGGGCACGTGAAGGGGGCGTTCACCGACGCCCGCGCCGATCGGGTCGGCCGCTTCGAGATGGCCGACGGCGGCACGCTGTTCCTCGATGAGATCGCCAACATCTCGCCGGCGATGCAGGCGAAGCTCCTCCGGGTCCTCGAGACCGGCGAGTTCGAGCCGGTCGGGTCGTCGCGCACCCGCCGGGTGAGCGCGCGGCTCCTGTCGGCGACCAACGCCGACATCCTGGCGGAGATCGCCGCCGGCCGGTTCCGGCAGGACCTGCTCTTCCGGCTCAACACCGTCGAGATCCGCCTGCCCGCGCTGCGCCAGCGGCGCGAGGACATCCCGCTCCTGGCGCGTCTCTTCCTCGGGCGGCACGCGCGCCGCTACCGCAAGCCGGTCGAGGCGTTCGACGACGCGGCGATGCGCCTCCTCCTCGACCATCCCTGGCCCGGAAACGTGCGCGAGCTCGATCACGCGGTCGAGCGCGCCGTCCTGATGGGGGACGGCAAGG
>DATKFL010000010.1:0-2649 GCA_035511355.1 Dongiaceae bacterium | reverse complement strand
AGGGAATCGGCCTGCTCGCCGGCAGGCACCTCCTCAAGATCGAGATGGACGGCTACCAGCCGGTGACCGAGGAGATCACCGCCGCCGGAGGGCAGCGGCTGGATCGCGCCGTGCGCCTGGTCGCCACCCGCCGCGCCCTGGAGTTCATCACCGTCCCGGACGGCGTGAAGGTCAGCATCGACGGCGCCGCCGCCGGCACGACCAGCGGCCCCGCGACGCCCGAAGTCGCCGCCCTCGCGGCGCAGGTGCCGTTCGACGCGGCGCGCGCCTCGGCGCCGCTCCTGACGCCGATGGTCGCCCCGGGCGAGCACCGGGTCACCTTCGAGCGCGACTGCTACGGCACGAAGACCATGGCGGTGAAAGTCGAGCTCGATCCGGAGAACCGCCCGCTGCGCTTCTCGCCGGTCACCCTCGACGAGTCGAAGAGCGACCTGCGCCTCGATTCGACGCCGTCGGGCGCCGAGGTGTTCATCGACGGCGCCCGGGCGGGAACCACGCCGCTGAGCGTGCCGGGGATGTGCGGCGGCGAGCGCGACATCCTGGTGGTGAAAGGGGAGATCGGCCGCTGGACCGAGCGGGTCCGCCTCACCCCGGGCCAGTCGAACACCCTCAGCGTGCGGTTGCGGCCGACGCTGTTGTACGCCGGCACCTTCCGGCTCGACGAGTGGGGCCGCGCCGTCTGGAGCGACGAGGACAAGCCGCTCCTCGACCTGCTCGGTCGCGGTCTCAAGACGCTCAACCTCGTGCGCGACCCGCGCGCGCAGGAGCCGATCCGCGACGCGATCGTCCGCTATCTCATCGCCGACCCGCGCGAGGCGCGCGCCGGCACCCTGGTGCCGCCCGACCTCCTCAAGGAGGCCGCCGAGAAGACCGGCGCCGACCTCGTCCTCGCCGGCCTGAGCGCCGCGGGCGACCCGGAGCACACCCTGACCTACGCGCTCTACTCGGTGCTGCACCCATCGGCCGATCGGGTGCGGCTGCGCATCGATCGCGACGCCGAGGTGCGCGATTTCGTGGCGCGCCTCGACAGCGCCCCGGCCGCCGCCTCGACCTTCTGGGGTCTCGGCCTCGCCGACACCGCCCTGCCGCCGGCGGGCGCGCCGGTCGTGGCGCGCGTCCTCGCCGGCAGCCCCGCGGCGCAGGCCGGCATCGCGCCGGGCGATCGGGTCCTGCAGGTGGGCGACCTGCGCGCGTCCGGCACGAAGGATGTCCTTGCGGCGATGGAGACGGCCTCTTCGAAGAGCGGCGGCGTGCGCGCGCCGGTGGTCCTGACCGTCGGCGGCGGGAAGGGGAGCCGCACGGTGCGCATCGCCCCGGCCGACGCGCCGGCGCTGCTGGCGCTGTCGGAGCCGGGTCGTCTCTACAACCGCGCGCTCGCCGAGTACCGGCTGCGCGCCCGCGCCGCCGACGACGATCGCGCGCGCGGCGTCGCGAACCTCAACGTCGGCCTCGCCTTCATGCACTTCCGCGCCTGGGACCGCGCCTCCGTCGACGGATTGACGCGCGCCGACCTGCCGGATGGTGCAGGTCTCGGACAGGGGACGGTCCTCTACTACCAGGGGCTCTGCGCGCTCCGGCGCGGCGATCCCGAAGCCGCCCGCGCCGCCTTCCAGAAGGCCTCGACGCGTCTCGGCGCGACGATCGAATCGGCCGACGGCCCGTCCGCCGCCGCGGCCGCCGGGCGCGCTCTGCAGGCGCTCCAGTAGGCCGAAAGCCGCGCCCCGAGCCGGGTTCGCGGGGGCCCGGTACCGGATAGTGACATATTCCGACATCGCAGCATCCCGCTTCCGCCGGTTGAAACGGCCCGGAGCGAGACCTAGATTCAAGCGCGATGAGCTCCCCTCACTCCGGAAAAAAGGCGGTCGTTCCGGACGCCCTGCAGGGCGAGATCCAGTCGCGCACCATGCCGTACCTCTTCCACGACCTGGGGACCAGCCGGGCGACCGGGGTTCTCACCGTCGCCGGGCGGACCGTGCGCAAGATGATCCACTTCAAGGCCGGCCGGATGCAGTTCGCCTCCTCGACCGACCGTGACGACCGCTTCAACCAGACGCTCCTCCGCAACAGCGTGATCTCGCTGCGGGACGTGCTGCGGGCGCTCGAGATCGCGCTGTCGAGCCGCGATCGTCTCGGCGAGGTCCTGGTGCGGATGCGCATCCTGACTCCGGCCGAGGTCGAGAAATGGGTGCGCGTGCAGGTCGAGGAGATCGCTCTCTCCACCTTCGACCGGATCAGCGGGACCTGGCGGTTCGATCCCGGTCCGATCGGGGTCGAGGCGATCGGCGTCGACCTGCCGGCCGACGCCCTGGTGCTGGACGGTGTGCGCCGCATGCGCTCCTGGGCGCGGGTCTACGAAGAGGTCGGCGGTCTGAACGCCGAGTATCTCGCGACCCGCGATGTCGAGGCGGTGGCGAAGGATCTGCCGATCGAGGAGGGGGAGAAGAGCCTCCTCGCCATGTGCCGCACCCCGACCGCGCTCGGCGAGATGTGCGAGTCGTCCGAGATGGGCGACATCGACGTCTGCCGGTCGGTCTGGGCCCTCCTGTCGGTCGGGGCGCTGATCAAGTCGTAGCCTTGACCCCCTCCCGGGCTTCCAATAGAGTCTCCACCGTCATGAAACGTCCCTCCGCACGACGCGCCGTCGGCGCC
>DATKFL010000009.1:0-9868 GCA_035511355.1 Dongiaceae bacterium | reverse complement strand
GGCGCCGACGGGGTGATCGTGCCGAACAGATCGTCGAGGTTCAGTCGATCCGCTTTTAGATCGTAGTCGATGCGCGGCGCCATGTAATCCTCGATCTGCATTCGGCCGCCGATCGTCGACTTCCCGATCGTGGCGGTGAATCCGGTCCACGTGGCACGCTCTCCGTCGACCGCAAGCCGCCCGCCCACCTTCTCTACTGGCCGCGCCAGCGCGGCGTCCTTGTACGAGAGCCCCTCGACCTCGATGGTGCCGTGGAATGGGACCGTCTTCGCCGCGTCGAGCGGCACCTCCGCATCCCCCGCCACGAGAAGCGTTCCGCCCACGGCAAGTCCGCGCGGGGAGGCCACGCCGAGCCAGGGGAAGAGCCGGGTCAGGTCGGTCGCCTGGATCTTCGATCCCGGCACCTTGATCGAGAGCGCCGCCGGCTGTCCGGCCGGTGCCATCGTTCCCTGCGCCGCGAGCCGGCTCCCTCCCAGCCCGGCGGAGAGTTCCATGCGAGCGCCGCCGGGGAGCCCCCAGCCGCTCACCGCCGCGTCGATCGGCGCGAGGGTCAGTTCGGATCGCTTCCCCTTGATCACCGCGTCGTCGTAGACCAGGACCTTGCCGTTCCGGATCTCGGCGCGCGCGATCGCGATCGGCGGGGCGGCGCCCGGGGCCGGCGCGGCCGGCTTCTCCCCCGCCGCGGCGGAGAGCGTCTGCGCGCGGCTCACGACGTCGTCGAAATTGAAGCGCCCTTCGGCGTCGCGGATGAGCGTCACGGTCGGCTGGTCCAGGACGATGGCGCCGAACTCGACCCGTCCGGTGAGCAGCGGCAGCAGCCGGACGCGGACCGCGAGACTCTGGATGCGCACCGCGTCGCGACCCGGGTAGCGGGGCCCCTCCTTCACGCTCACCGGAGTCACGGTCACCGCCGGCGACGGCAGGATGCGGAAGGCGATGCGGCCGAGCGTCACCTCGCGCCCGGTCATACCGCGCAGGGCCTCGGTGATCGCCGGAGCGAAACGCTGGACGTCGACGACGAGCGGAACGACGACCGCGGCGGCGAGCAGGAGCGCCAGCGCCCCGCCGACCAGATACAGGACCCACCGGACGGGGCGTGGCATCGCCATGTTTCAGGAGACCTTCTTCACCCTCGCCCTCTCGCGCTGCGCACGCGCGAGCCGCCGGGTGCGTGAAAAGCCGACGAAGGACGGCCACCGGGCAATCCGCAGGGCGTGCCGGATATCGGCAATCCGCGCCCGCGTCGCCTCCTCGCCGCGGCGCACGCATTCGTCTACGGCGGAGAAGTCGGCCCAGTGCACCCGCCCCACGTCCGGCTCGATCAGGATGTCGGCCAGGCGGCCCTGCATCAGCCGCAGGGCCTCCGCCCGGATGGCGGCGGCACGCACCATGATATTCAGACCACTGCCCTGTTCCGCAAGAGGCTCCAGTTCGCGCGACACGTCGACCGCGATCACCAGGTCGCATCCCTGATCGAGCGCCGGCACGACCGGCACCTGCGCCACCCAGCCGCCGTCGATGAGCAGGCGCCCGTCGATCGAGACCGGGGGGAGGAGCCCCGGCACCGCGCTCGAGGCGCTGACCGCGCGACGCAGGCCGCCCTGGCTGAGGACCACGAGATCGCCGGTCAGCATGTCGGCGGCGACGGCATGGAACGGAATGCCGGCCTTCTCGATCGGGACGTCGTCGAGAAGCGCGTTGATGTTGTGCTCGAAGTACTCCGCCGAGACCCACGACGTCTTCGCGACCGAGAAGGAGTAGAAGATTCCCTTCTTGAAGAGCGTGACGACGCGGCTCATCACGCCGCGACGCGCTTCACGGCTCTCCTTGAGGAAATCGAACCGGGCGCGCTTGAACGCCTTGCTGAAGATGAATTCGTGGAAGCGCTTCTCGGTCATCGCCGCGTCGCGGGTCGTCGCGTACACCCCGCCGATCAGCGCCCCCACCGAGGTGCCGATGATCAGGTCGACCGGGATGCGGTTCTCCTCGAGCACCTTGAGGACGCCGAGGTGCGCCAGACCGCGCGCCGCCCCGCCGCCGAGGGCGAGACCCACTTTGAGACCGCTTCGCATCGGTGTTCGCGCGCTCCCGGAGGAACCGGCGGCCGCCGGACCCTGCGCTCAAATATAGAAATTCCGACGGGTGCGGGCCACGGAGATTTGGGTGGATCAGCGGAAAAGTCGCCGCGCATGTCGGCATTCAGGCCGAATCGGGCAGGATTCGCAGGCTGGCCGTCGGGCACGGCAGGTTCGCCGGCCGTGAGTTACCAAATTGACATGCACTTCGTAGTAGCGGCGGGGCGGCACCAGGGCTGCCAGGCTCCGGTGCGCGACCGCGGCGTCGGCATCCCCGGGGATCCATCCCAGCCGCCGGGACACCCTGTGGACGTGGGTGTCGACCGGGAAGGCCGGGCGCCCGAGGGAAAAGAGCAGGACGCAGGCCGCGGTCTTCTCCCCCACTCCCCGGAAACGGGTCAACCAGGCGGTGGCCTCGGCGACCGGCAGCCTGCCGAGAAAGGCGAGGTCGAATCCCGGCCGCTCCGCCGCGACCGCCCGGAGCACCTCGACAATCGTCCGGCTCTTGATCCGGCTCAATCCACCCTGGCGGATCGCCGCCTCGATCGCCGGGCGCGACGCCCGGGCCGCCCCGGCCCAGCGGGGAAAGCGGCGCTTGAGCGACTCGAAGGCGCGCTCGCTGTTCGTATCGCTGGTGTTCTGCGACAGGATGGTGAGGATGAGCTCGTCGATCGGCGCCAGCTCCCGGCGCGGCCGTGGACGCCCGTAGGCGCGGCGGAGCCGATCGGCGTCGCGCCGGACGCGCGCGGCGAGCGCCGCCGCGCGCGGGTCAGCGGCGGGGAGCGAGGATCGCTTCGTGGTACTGGCCATCGACCAGGACGATGTCGTCGGCGGTGCCCGGGTCGCCGTCATTTCCCGGCGAGGTGAGGACGTAGCCGTGCCCGTCCGATCGGTACAGGAACGGATGCGCCCATCCGTCCTTCTTGATCGGTGACCGCATGTAGCCGACCGACATCATCTGGATCGCCTCGTCCCAGGAGTTCGTCTTCGGATAGGCGTCGTTGTCGAGCATGTAGGAGTTGAGCGATTTCCGGATCGACTCCATCAGCTGGTGGTTGTCGGCGGCGAGCCCCTTGAGCGGGACCGGCGGCAGGCTCGTGGCGGCGGGCGCCGGCGCGACCCGGGCACCTGAGCCGGGGGACGTCGAGGCCGACGACTCCTGCCTTGAACCACAGCCGAGGCCCCCCAAGGCGACTGCCACTGCGACGACCAGGACACACCGCATGACCGCTCCCCCTCTCCGCCCGCACAGGGCCCCGGATTCTACCTTTGACCCGGCCGCTCGACCGGCGTACAAGGCGGGGATGCGCCGTCCCCCGCAGCACCGCGCCGCGCCGCACCCCTGGCCGCGCGACCCGGCCGCGGCCCGCGCGCTCCAGGCGGCGCTCGCCGAGCGGGTGTCGCTCCGAGGGGCGCCCCGGCGGGTGACCCGGGTCGCCGGCGCCGACGTCGCCTTCATGCCGGGCGGAACCCACCTCGTGGCGGCGGTGGTGGTGCTGGACTTTCCGAGGCTCCTCCCGGTCGAATCGGCGGTGGTGCGCCGGCGGGTGCGCTTTCCGTACGTCCCGGGGCTGCTCAGTTTTCGCGAGGCGCCGGCGATCCTCGCCGCCTTCGAGCGGCTGCGATCGCGCCCCGACCTTCTGCTCTGTGATGGCCAGGGGATCGCGCATCCGCGCCGTCTCGGACTGGCGTCGCACCTGGGACTGCTCCTCGGGATTCCGACCGTCGGCTGCGCCAAGAGTCGCCTGGTCGGGGCGCATGCCGAGCCGGGACTCCGGCGCGGCCATCGCGCGCCGCTCCTTTTCGGCGGACGGCAGGTCGGCTGGGTCCTCCGGACGTGCGACCGGGTGCGGCCGCTCTATGTCTCGCCCGGCCATCGGATGTCGCTCGCGGCCGCGGCCGCCTGGACGCTTGCCTGCGGCGCCGGCTTTCGGCTGCCCGAGCCGACGCGCCTCGCCGATCGGCTGGTCGGACGGCTGGCGCACGCGGCCACGATCGGGAACGGAGGACGGCCCGGTGCCCGCCGGGTCGCGATGGACATTTCGGGAGCACCCCCCTAGAATCGCGGCCGGAACCGGATCATGAGCCCGAGCGCCCGCGGCGGGACTCGATCCCTTCTTCGCGATGCGACAGCGGATGGTGGAGGAGCAGATCGAGCGGCGCGGGGTGCGCGACCCGGGCGTCCTCAGGGCGATGCGCGCGGTGCCGCGGGAGCGGTTCGTCCCCGAGGCGGAGCGGCAACGGGCGTACGACGACGGCCCGATCGCCATCGGCTCGGGCCAGACGATCTCGCAGCCTTACATCGTCGCCTTCATGACCGAAGCGGCCGGCGTCGGCCCGGGCGATCGGGTGCTCGAGATCGGCACCGGGTCGGGATACCAGGCGGCGGTTCTGGCGGAGGTCGGCGCCGAGGTCCGAAGCCTCGAGATCATTCCGGAGCTCGCCGAGCGGGCGCGGCGTGACCTCGCGGCGGCGGGGTACGAGAGAATCCGGGTGCGGACCGGCGACGGCTGGGCCGGATGGCCGGAGGCGGCGCCCTACGACGCCATCCTGGTCACCGCGGCGCCGGCGGAGGTGCCCGAGGCGCTGGTGCAGCAGTTGAAGGTCGGCGGGCGGATGGTGCTGCCGCTCGGGACCGGAACGCAGACACTCGTCCGGATCACGCGCACGGAGCGCGGGGACGAGCGCGAAACGCTCCTCGTGGTGCGTTTCGTGCCGATGACCGGCGGGGCGACCAAGCCCGGCCACTGATCTGAGGAGCGCATGGCCAAGTCGATCACGCCGCGTAGCGAAGACTACTCGCGCTGGTACACCGACATCATCACCCAGTCGCAGATGGCCGATTACTCGCCGGTGAAGGGGTGCATGGTGATCCGGCCGCTCGGCTACGCGGTCTGGGAAGCGATCCAGCGCGAGCTCGACGCCCGATTCCGCGCGACCGGACACCAGAACGCCTACTTTCCGCTGTTCATCCCGGAATCGTTCATGAAGCGCGAGGCGGAGCATGTCGAGGGGTTCGCGCCGGAATGCGCCGTGGTGACGCACGGCGGCGGCAAGAAGCTCGAGGAGCCGCTGGTCGTCCGCCCGACCTCCGAGACGATCATCTACGCGATGTACTCGAAGTGGATCCGCTCCTACCGCGACCTGCCGGTGCTGATCAACCAGTGGGCCAACGTGGTGCGCTGGGAGATGCGCACCCGGCTCTTCCTCCGGACCACCGAGTTCCTCTGGCAGGAGGGGCACACCGCGCATGCGACCGAAGCGGAGGCGGAGGAGGAGGTGCTCAGGATCCTCGAGATCTATCGCTCCTTCTCCGAGGACTGCATGGCGATCCCGGTCTACACCGGGCGCAAGACCGCCAGCGAGAAGTTCGCCGGGGCGCTCAGGACCTACTGCATCGAGGCGCTGATGCAGGACGGCAAGGCGCTCCAGGCCGGCACCTCGCACAACCTCGGCCAGAACTTCGCGAAGCCGTTCGAGGTCAAGTACCAGACCGCCGCCGGCGACTGGGAATACTGCTGGCAGACCTCGTGGGGCGTCTCGACCCGGCTCGTCGGCGCGATCCTGATGTCGCATGCGGACGACAACGGCGTCTCGTTCCCGCCCTTCCTGGCGCCGGTGCAGGTGGTGATCGTGCCGATCTGGAAGAGCGACGACCAGAAGACCCGCATCGCCGAAGTGGCGCGCCGCGCCGAGGCGGAACTGGGCCCGAAATTCCGGGTCAAGGCCGACCTGCGCGACGAGCTCTCGCCGGGCTGGAAATTCAACGAGTGGGAAATGAAGGGGGTGCCGCTGCGGCTCGAGATCGGCCCGCGCGATCTCGAGGCCGGGCAGTTCACCGCCGTCCGCCGGCTCGACCGGGTCAAGACGCCGGTGCCGTTCGACTCCGTCGGTTCCGCGGTCGGGTCGATGCTCGACACCATCCAGATCGACATGCGCGAGGCGCGCCGCGCGGCCCTGGTCGCCGGGACGCGCGACGCCGACGACTACGAGAAGTTCAAGAAGGATCTCGACGAGGTCGGCGGGTTCTTCCGGGCGCACTGGTGCGGCGAAGCGGCCTGCGAGGCGGTGATCAAGGAGGAGACCAAGGCCACGATCCGCGCCATCCCGCTCTCGGGGAACCGGGCGGAGGGACGCTGCCTGCGCTGCAACGGCGCGTCGCACGAGTGGGTCTACTTCGCGCGGGCGTATTGAGACCGGCCGGCGGCCTCGCGGCGCTCGGTCTCGCCGTCCTCGCGGCGATCGCCTCGCCCGCCGGCTCTGCCCCGCCCTCCCCGGCCGCGGCCACCCTCGGAGCCGCGACCCCGGCGACGACCGACCCGTCCCAGGCGCCGCCCGCCGCCGGTCCGATTCTCGTCCGCTTCGTCGAACCGGCCCCGCCGGCGCTGCTTCAAGGCCCGACCCGGATCCTGATCGCCGCCTCGACCACCGACGGCGTGCCGATCGCCACCGTGACGCTGTACGCCGACGACGCGCTCCTGACCCGATTCGAGAAGGAGCCGTATGCGGTGCGCTGGGACGCCGGCACCCGGTTCGGCCTGCACCGCCTGCGCGCGGTCGCGGTCGACACGCAAGGCCGCAGCGCCGAAGCGATCCTGGAAACCCGTCGGATCCCGCTCGGGCAGGTCGAGGAGGTGCGGCTGGTCAACGTCTACGCCTCGGTACGCGACGCCCGCGGCCGCCCGGCGCTCGACCTGACCCGCGACGATTTCAAGGTGATGGAGGACGGCGTGCCGCAGACCGTCACCCACTTCAGCAACGCGCGCGCCCCGATCACCATCGCGCTTTTGGTCGACGCCTCGAGCAGCATGCGGCTCGACGACCGGATCGAGCGCGCCCGCGAGGGGGCCGACGAGTTCGTGCAGGCGGTGGAACCGGACGACCGGCTGCTGGTGCGCTGGTTCGACGACACGGTGCACGGCGACCCGCAGCCGGTCAGCGATCGCCGCGCGGCGCGCGGCAGCCTGCGCGCCATCACGCCGGGGGGCGGCACCGCCCTGTACGACGCCCTCTACTCGACCGCGACGGGTCTCCTGGCCGCCGACGGGCGGCGCGCCATCGTGCTCCTCTCCGACGGCCGCGATCAGGCGCTCGAGGAGAACGAGCCGGGAAGCCTGCACCTCTTCGAGGAGGCGCTCGAGCGGGCACACCATTCCGAGGCGGCGATCTACGCCATCGGGCTGGGGCGGCACCTCGATCGGGAGATGGACCTGACCGGGACGAGGAGCGTGCGCGAGATCCTCGAGACCTTCGCGCGCCAGACCGGCGGCCGGGCCTGGTTTCCGGAGCGCGCCGCCGACGTCGCCGAGATCTACCGCCAGGTCGCCGCCGATCTGCGGCAGCAGTACACCCTGGCGTACGTGTCGACCAACCCCGCGCGCGACGGCCGCTGGCGCCGCATCGACGTGACCACCGGCCGCCCCGATCTCTCGATCCGGGCGCGATCCGGCTACTACGCCCCGGGCCCTGCCGCCCCCTGAGTTGCGGCGGCGCCGTCCGCGCGCCGGATGAGCGCCAGGTTGCGCGCGTAGACCACCAGCCCCGCCGCCTGCCCGAGGGTGAAGACCAGGTCGTGCCGGTACCAGAGGGCGTAGATCAAGAGGATGACCCCGCCCACGAGGCTGAACCACCAGAAGGCGTTCGGCACCGTGCTCCGGCCCATGCGCTCCGACGCGACCCACTGCACGATGAAGCGCGACGTGAAAAAGGCCTGCCCGAGAAGCCCGAAGAGAATCCAGCCATCGACCCTCAGGAGCCGTTCAAGCATCGTCCTTCACCTCGTAGCGAAGCGCCCGCTTCTTCATCCACCGCACCGCGAGGAGGTCGACGAAGGACGGCACCAGCCGGTTGCCGATGCCGTACTTCGAGTCGCCGTGCACCCGCGGACGGTGCCCGACCGGAAGCTCGCGCACCCGCCGGCCCTCCATCTTGAGGAGGGTCGGCAGGAAGCGGTGCATGCCGCGATAGAGCTTCAACGTCGCGAGCGCCTCGCGGCGGTACGCCTTGAGCGAGCAGCCGGTGTCGGTGATCGTCTCGTCGCTCAGCCGGTTGCGCACGTAGTTGGCGATCCGCGACGAGACCCGGCGCACGAGCGAGTCGCGTCGCGCGGCGCGCACGCCGACCACGGCGTCCCACCCGTCGAGCTCGCGCACCAGTCGCGGGATGTCGGCCGGATCGTTCTGCAGGTCGGCGTCGAGCGTGACCACGACCGCCCCGCGCGCGCGGTGGAACCCGGCGTCGATGGCCGCGGTCTGGCCGGCGTTCCGGGCGAAGCGGACGATGCGCAGCTCCGGGTGGTCCTTGCCGAGCCGCGCCAGGACCGCGTCGCTCCCGTCGCTCGAGCCGTCGTCGACCAGGATCACCTCGTAGCGCCAGCCGGTCGCCGCGAGACTCCCCGCGATCTCGCCGACCAGCGGCTCGAGGTTGTCGCGCTCGTTGTAGACCGGGACGACCAGGGAGAGGTCGATCGGCCTGGGCTCGGAGTTCATGCGGTCGGCGCCGCTCCTCTCAGTTGAAGATCCAGAAGCGCCGCAGGCGGCTCATCCGCCGGTGCCGGCGCGCCTCCTCCGGTGTCAGCCCCCGCGGCAGGAGGAACGATTTCCATTTCAGCACCGCGGCGTGATCGACCCGGCGGAGGATCGGGAAGAAGACCCGCGCCCGCACCGTCCCGGGAGCGAAGCAGACGCTGGCGTTGAAGTCGATGACGCTCGGCCAGCCGTCGGAGGCGATCAGGATGTTGTCGCGCTTGCGCAGGTCGAGATGCGCCACGCCGCGCGCATGCATCCGGTCGACCAGGGCCGAGAGCCGCTCCATCATCGGCGCGATCTCCTCCGGAGGCTTGGCGCTCCAGCGGGTGATCGGCTCCCCGTCGACCTTCGCGATCAGCATCCCGCACGGCGGCACCTCGCCCAGGAACGCCGGAATGCCGTACAACCCCTGGAGACGCTTGAGGGCCCGCCGCTCGCGCCGCAGCTGCCGCCGGCCGAACCAGCGCACCGGCGCCGACTTGGAGGAGAAATCCTTGAGAACCGCCTCGCCCGACTCGTGCTGCAGGCGGAGCACGTCGGCTTTCCCCCAGGCGCCGCGCTTCAAGACCGTGACGGTCAGGCTCGCCGGGAGGGCGGCCGGGATCGAGGACACGTCCTGCTCCTGTGCTATTCTGCGCCGCGCGCGATGGCCGCTCATGGTAGCACAGCCCCCGAGGGCTCCCGGCTCACGCGGGCCGCTCTCGCCGCGCTCCCGCGCCGTCGCCTGCACGCCGGACGGAACGGCACCAAGGCGGTCATCGACCTCGTCACCCCGTCCGGTCCCCCGTTCGTCGTGAAGGATGTCGCGCCGCGCTCCTGGCTCGTGCGCAGCCTCCTCGGGCCGTGGCAATTGAGCCGCGAGGCGCGCGCCTACGAGCGCCTCGACGGCGTGACCGGTATCCCGCGCTTCCTCGGCGTGGTCGACCGCCAGGCAATCGCGCTCGAGTACGTCGAGGGGAAACCGCTCGCCGATCTGCCGCGCGGCGCCCTGCCGGCCGCCTTCTTCGATCGGCTGGACGCGCTCCTCGCGGTGATGCACGCGAAGGGCGTCGCGCACGCCGACCTGCACCGCGGCGACGTCCTGGTCGGGCCGGACCTCCGTCCCTATCTCATCGACTTCTCGACCTCGTGGGTGGTCCGGGACGCGGCGGCGCCGCCCGGGAGGATCTTCCGGCAGTGCCGGCTCGCGGACCTGCGCTCGGCCGCGAAGCTGCGGCGCCGCTACGGTCCGCCCGGAGCGCCCGCGCCGCCCGACCGCCCGGCCCT
>DATKFL010000008.1:0-11586 GCA_035511355.1 Dongiaceae bacterium | reverse complement strand
GAGAGAATCCGCCGCGGCCGCCCGTCTCAGGCCGGACCCAGGAAGACGTCGCTCCACCCCGGAGCGCCCGACCGGAAAGAGACGAACTATCCTTGATTGACAGCCTGTTGTCCCGGTGCTACCTTCCCGATCAATCGACCTACATTCACACCGAAGGGGGGGCCCCATGAAAGTGCTTAGGGACATTTTCATTGTCGGCGTGTGCGCGATGGCGGGGGTGACCGGTGCGGCGGCCTGGCACGTGGATGGTCACGTCTATTGTGACGCCAACAACAGCGGCCAGATTGACGCCGGCGACCTGCCGCTGGCCAACGTCGTCGTCCAGGCGAGTGACGCCACCGACTACACCGGAACCACGGATCACGCCGGCGCCTATCACATCGACCTGAGCGATTTCCCCGACTGCTATACCTCGACGCTCGATGGCGCGACCATTCCGGCCGACGCCTCCTACGCGATCCCGAACTCCGCGTCCTACGTCTTCTGCGCGACGGACAACGATTTCGAGTTCGTGCGCGACTGGCTCATCCACAGCGACAGCTGTGCCGGGCTCTGCTGGATGACCGGCGGCGGCGTCAAGTTCGAACCGATCACGGACAGCGACAACGCGGAGCACGGCCCCAAGATCAACTTCGGCGGCAACGTGCACCCGAGCTGCAGCGCGGAGCCGGGCGGCGGCGGCCAGTGGAACCACGTCGACCACGTCCTCAAGCTGCACTTCCAGGGTCGGGACATCCCGACCGTCCGGTGCGGCAACGTGCCGGGGATCCCGCCCGGGTCGGAGTCGCCGGTCACGCCCTTCAACTTCATCGAGTACGAGGGCACGGGAACTCTCAAGGGAATCAAGGGGAACAAGGTCGACTACGGGACCGTCTACTTCTTCGCCAAGGCGGAGGACCGGAACGAGCCCGGCAGCAACGGCGCGAAGGACGGAGCCCTGATCGACCGCTACTTCCTGCGCGTCTTCACCAACCCCGCCGATCCGATCGGCTCGACGGTCCTGCTGTTCGACACCGACGGCAACTCCTCCACCGTCGATCCGCGGACGATTACCGGCGGCAACATCCAGCTCCACTACAGCAGCTGCCCCGCCCCGTAGCGCGCGGCGGCATCGGCGGGCCCGGTCCTCCGGCCAGTTCCGGAGGGCCGGGCCCCGCTGGCTCTCCGCACCCGCCCACCGCACCAGGCCGCCCCACCCCGAGAGTTGACCGGGACGGGACCCTCCAATAAGATGCTGGGTTCCGCCATGGCCGCTGACTCCATCGTCATCAAGGGTGCCGCCGAGCACAACCTCAAGAACCTCGACCTGGTGCTGCCACGCAACCAGCTGGTGGTGATCACCGGGCTGTCGGGGTCGGGGAAGTCGTCGCTCGCCTTCGACACCATCTACGCCGAGGGGCAGCGGCGCTACGTCGAGTCGCTCTCCGCCTACGCGCGCCAGTTCCTCGAGCAGATGGAGAAGCCGGAGGTCGAGTCGATCGAAGGTCTCTCCCCCGCCATCTCGATCGAGCAGACGACCACGTCGCGCAATCCGCGATCGACGGTCGGCACGGTGACCGAGATCTACGACTACCTGCGCCTGCTGTTCGCGCGCATCGGGTTGCCGCACTGCCCGCAGTGCAACCGGCCGATCGCGCGCCAGTCGGTGCAGCAGATCGTCGATCAGGTGATGGAGCTGCCGACCGGCGCGCGGCTCCAGGTCCTCGCGCCGATCGTGCGCGGCCGCAAGGGGGAGTACCGCAAGCAGCTCCTCGAGATGCGCCGCAAGGGGTTCGTGCGGGCGCGCATCGACGGCGAGGTGATGGAGATCGACGACGACATCGATCTCGACAAGAAGAAGGCGCACACCATCGAGATCGTCGTCGACCGCCTGGTCATGAAGCCGGAGGTGGCGGGACGGCTCACCGATTCGCTCGAGACCGCCCTGAAGCTGGCGGAGGGGCTGGCGACGGTGCACGTGCAGGGCGATCCGCCGCGCGAGATGATCTTCTCCGACACGCTCGCCTGCCCGGTCGACGGCATCTCGGTGCCGGAGCTGGCGCCGCGGATGTTCTCGTTCAACTCGCCGTACGGCGCCTGCCCGACCTGCGACGGGCTGGGGTCGCACCAGGAGGTCGACCCCGCCAAGATCGTCACCAACCCGACCCAGTCGGTGGCCGAGGGTGCGATCTCCGGCACCTGGGGATTCGGCAAGTCGATGCTGCGGATCGCGACCGAGGCGCTCGGGCGCACGATGAAGTTCGACCCCTCGCTGCCGTTCAACCGCCTGCCCAAGGAAGCCCAGCGGGTCCTGCTCTACGGCAGCGGCAAGACCGAGTACGACTTCGAGTACAAGGAAGGGCGGAACCGCTTCTACTTCCGCAAACCGTTCGCCGGCGTCATCCCGTCGATGATGCGGCGCTACCGCGAATCGGAGTCGACGACGCTGCGCGAGGAGATCGAGCGCTACATGTCGCTCGAGCCGTGCGCCATCTGCGAGGGGGCGCGCCTCAAGCCGGAGTCGCTGGCGGTCACCATCGACGACCATCACATCGCCTGGTACACCGGGCTGACCATCAAGGAGGCCAACCGCGCCTTCGCCGACCTGAAGCTGAGCCCCCGCGACCAGCAGATCGCGCACATGGTGCTCAAGGAAATCCGCGAGCGTCTCGGCTTCCTGCTCAACGTCGGGCTCGGCTACCTGACCCTGTCGCGCACCGCGGCGACCCTCTCGGGGGGCGAGGGGCAGCGGATCCGCCTCGCGACCCAGATCGGTTCGCGGCTCACCGGCGTCCTGTACGTCCTCGACGAGCCGTCGATCGGCCTGCACCAGCGCGACAACCGGCGCCTGCTCGACACCCTCTGCGCGATGCGCGACCTCGGCAACACGGTCATCGTGGTCGAGCACGACGAGGAGACCATCCGCACCGCCGACCACGTCGTCGACCTCGGCCCCGGTGCCGGGGAGCTGGGCGGGCGGGTCGTGGCGCAGGGAACGCCGGCGGAGATCGCCGCGCATCCGACCTCGCTCACCGGCATGTACCTGTCGGGGCGGCGCGAGATCCCGGTGCCGGAGCGGCGCCGCCCCGCGCCGTCCGCCGCGGCGCGCAAGCCGGGCGGCTGGCTGACCGTGGTCGACGCCGAGGAGAACAACCTCAAGAAGATCTCGGCGCGCTTTCCCCTCGGCCTGTTCACCGCCGTCTGCGGGGTGTCGGGGTCCGGGAAGAGCACGCTGGTGAACGAGACCCTCTACAAGGCGCTGGCGCGGCGGATCTTCCGCCTGCCGATCCGCCCCGGGAAGCACCGCGAGATCCAGGGGGCCGATCAGATCGACAAGGTGATCGACATCGACCAGTCGCCGATCGGACGCACCCCGCGCAGCAACCCGGCCACCTATACCGGCCTGTTCACGCCGCTGCGCGAGCTGTTCGCGCAGGTGCCGGAGGCGCGCGCCCGCGGCTACCGCGTCGGGCGCTTCTCGTTCAACGTCAAGGGCGGGCGGTGCGAGTCGTGCGAGGGGGACGGCATCATCAAGATCGAGATGCACTTCCTCCCCGACGTCTACGTCACCTGCGAGGCCTGCAAGGGTCGGCGGTACAACCGCGAGACGCTCGAGGTGCGCTACAAGGGGAAGAACATCGCCGACGTCCTCGAGATGTCGGTGCACGAGGCGCTGGGCTTCTTCGAGATGGTGCCGATCCTGGCGCGCAAGCTCGAAACGCTCGATGCGGTCGGCCTGTCGTACATCAAGCTGGGGCAGTCGGCGACGACGCTCTCGGGGGGCGAGGCGCAGCGCATCAAGTTGTCGAAGGAGCTGAGCCGGCGCGCCACCGGGAAGACGGTCTACATCCTCGACGAGCCGACGACCGGACTGCACCTCGAGGACATCCGGCGCCTGCTCGACGTGCTCAACACCCTGGTCGATCAGGGGAACACGGTCATCGTCATCGAGCACAACCTCGACGTCATCAAGACCGCCGACTGGATCCTCGACCTCGGCCCCGAGGGGGGCGACGAAGGCGGCCGCATCGTCGCCGAAGGCACGCCCGAGCAGGTGATGCAGGTCGCCGCCTCCCCCACCGGCGCATTCCTGAAAAGGATCCTGTCGGGACGGCGCGCCGGCGCCGCCGCGGTCCGCGCCGTGGCCGAGCCGGCACCGCAGATCGGGGCATGAGCCGGAGCCCCTCCCGCCCCAATCCCCGTGGCGACCCATATAAATAATGATTGCGGCACGGCGGCCGATCCCGTCGTACTCTCCGGCGTACTGACCGGCCCCCGGGGGACAACGCCTTGCGACATGCACCGGCTGGACGGGTGACCCCGGTCTGCCCGTGATCGCCCCGCTCGCCGCGCTGCTGGCGCGCGCCTTCGATGACGACCCGATGATGGCCTGGGTGTTCCCCGACCCGGTCCGCCGGGCACGCGATCTGCGGCGGCTGTTCGCGGCGAACCTCCGGCACGCCGACCGCACCGGCCGACTCGATGCGGAGAGCGTCGACGGCGGCAGCGTCGGCGTCGCGCTCTGGCTCGGGCCGGGCGCCTTCCCGATGCCGGCCTGGCGCACGCTCCTCACCGGGCATGCCCTGCTGCCCTTCGGCTTCACGCTGACGTCGCTGGCGCGCCTCCGGCGGCTGAACGCTTACGCCCTGATGCAGCACCGGCGCACCATCGCCGGACCGCACTGGTTTCTGCACGGCGTCGGCGTCGAGCCGGATCGCCAGCGCCAGGGGATCGGGACGGCGCTGCTGCGCGCCGGACTCGAGCGCGCCGATCGCGATCGGCTCCCCTGCTATCTCGAGACCGCGCGCGAGTCGGCGCTGCCGTTCTACTCCCGCTTCGGGTTCCGCGTCGCGATACCGGGACGGCTGCCTGGGGACGGACCGCCGGTCTTCTCGCTGTTGCGCCCCGCTGCGGTGAAGCGGCCGGCGGCGTCGGCCGCGCCCGCGCGCGCTTGACCGCGGGGAAGTGAGGCGGACGCGTCGCGGCGTCGCCTCAGTTCGTTCCGGGATCGGCGCAGGGCGGGAGGACGTCCGAGGCGGTCACCCGGGACACCTGAGCCAGGGGCAGCGCGCAGGTGGTGCTCTTGAGCGTTCCACGCACGGCGACGTTCTGGTTCAGGAATGGCGCGGCGTCCCCTTCCCGGCCCTTGGGAAAGACGAGATAGAACATCGCTCCGCCTCCCGGGCAGGGCCAGCGCAGGATGTGCGTCGCCTCGGGACAGGAGTTGTCCTTCTCGAGAATGCCGAGCATCGATTCGAAGGCCGCCGACCCGGCAGGCGGGGCCAGGGCGAGGAGTCCGATCAGAAGAACGGCCGACACCAGCATCCGACGCAAGGTCATGGCTCCCTCCGGAAAGCGCGCAACGCCACGTGGCATCTCTATACGCCGTGCCGTGCCGCGCGACAACCACCGAATGCCGCCCGCGGAGCCCCATCTCAGGGCTGGAACGTCACCATCCAGAGCGACGAGCCGCCGTTGCTGCGGCAGTAGGCAAGCCAGTGTCCGTCGGGAGAGACCGTCGGCTCTTCGATGAACAGGCCGGAGTCGGGAAAGGTGGTGACCGCCTGCAGCGGTCCGCCCGCGGCCGGGACGCGCATGATGTTGCGATGGCTCGGCTGGATATAGATGTACTTCCCATCGCGGGAGACCGACTGGTGCCGCATCCTTTCCTGCTGCCCCGCGGTCAGCGCCACCTCCTCCCCGCCGTCGAGCGACATGCGATGCAGTTGCAGGCTGCCGGTGGCGTTCGACATGAAATAGATCGACCGGCCGTCGGGGGCGTACCGGGGCTCGTAGCGGTCGACCGCGGTGGTGGTCAGTTGCCGTGACTTCCGGGTCGCGAAGTCGAAGGCGAAGATCTGGCGCGCGCCGTCGACGAGCGATTCGTACAGGAACCCGCGACCGTCGCGCGAGACGTCGCCTCCCAGCAGGCCGCGCGACGGCGGGATCAACTCCTCCGCCTGGCTGCCGTCGACCGCGACCATCCAGATCGATTCCCGCTCGCTGTCGATCAGTCGGGTGACCAGGAGGCTCCGGCCGTCACGGGTCCAGACCGGCAGGTTGGCCCCCTGATCGACGCCCGGCAGCTTCACGCGCGTCTGCTGGCGGGTCTCGAGGTCGTAGATCCAGATCTCCATCGGCCCGAGCCGGTCGCTGCAGTAGGCGATCCGGCGCCCGTCCGGGGAGAAAGTCGGATAGCGATCGATCACCTGGCCGCTGTTGAGAATCTGCTCCGGCCCGGCGGGCCGGGAGCCGTCGGGCGTGAGCGGCAGGAGCGTCAGGTTCAGCGACCCCTCGAGCTGCGAGGTCACGATCCGCTTCCCGTCGCGCGCAATGTCGAGGTTGCGGAGGATCCCGGTCATCCAGGAGATCGTGCGCGGCTCTCCGACGGTCTGTCCCTTCACTTCGTCGACGCCGACGACCATGAGGCGCGTTCCGCCGGCGGCGCTGCGCTGGAGATAGTAGAGATGACCGCCGGCCGGGTCCCAGACATGCCCCGCCCCGGACGTCAGTTGATGCGGCGTACCGCCGGCCGCCGGCACGACGTAGATCACGCCGGCCGCCGTCTCGAGCGACACCCAGGTCCCCGACGGCGAGTAGCGGATGCGGGTCATCTCGTAGGACGACGCCGTCTCGTCGAGCAGGGTCCTGGGCTCTCCGCCGTCCGCCGGGATCTCCTTGATCGAACGATGCCCCTCGCGCCCGGTGACGTAGGCGATCTTCGTCCCGGTCCGGTCCCACGCCGGGAAGTTGGCGTCGCGCGCCAGGCGGCGCGCCTGACCGCCGAGCGACGGCACGGTCCAGAGATCGCCGCCATAGGTGCGGAACTCGAGCCCGAAGGTGGCGCCGATCTGGATCATCCCGGTCGCCGACGACCGGGTCGAGACGAAGGCGATCTGGTTGCCGTCGGGCGAGAAGGCCGGCTGGTAGTCCTGCCCGGGGTCGGCGGTCACGTTGACTTCCTGTCCGCCGTCGATGCGGCGCACGAAGATGTCGAAGTTGCCGGCGCGATCCGAGACGAACGCCAGCGTCCGGCCGTCCGGCGACCAGGTGGGCCATTCGGAGATGCCGGGATCGTGAGTGACCCGCCCGACTCCGGCGACCTCGGGCGCCGCCGCGCCCGGCGCTCCGGGCCGGGTCGCGCCGGCTCCGGCGCCGCCGGGCAGGAGCCGTCCGGCCAGGACGCCGGCCAACAGCGCCGCGAGCCCCACCAGCCCGATCGTCGCCGCGGCGGGGCGACCCGGAACCGCCGCGGTCGCGGCCCCCGGTTCCGACGCCGTGCCGGCCAGTCCTTCCTCGATCGCGATGCGCGCGTCGCCGATGTCGCGGAGCCGCGTGCGCAGGTCCTTTCTCAGGCAGCGGCGCATGAGGTCGCGCGCCCAGGCCGGCGTGGCGGCCGGCAGCGCGCTCCACTCCGGCTCGCGCTCGAGGATGCGCGCCAGGCAGTCGGTCACCGTCTCGCCGGCGAACGCCTGCTTCCCCGAGAGCGTCTCGAACATCAGGCAGCCGAACGACCAGACGTCGCTGCGCCGGTCGACCGACCGGCCGCGTGCCTGCTCCGGGCTCATGTAGGCGGCGGTGCCGAGAATCACGTTGGCCTGCGTGCCGGCCGAGGTGACCGTGGGCGACTGCGAGCGATCGCCCGACGTGCTCTCCGGCTCGTACGCCTTGGCGAGGCCGAAGTCGAGGAGCTTCACCTGACCATCGGGCGTCACCGCGACGTTCGCCGGCTTGAGGTCGCGGTGCACGACGCCGCGCTCGTGCGCGCTCTCGAGGCCGGCCGCCACCTGCCGGCAGAGTCCGAGCGCCTCGGCGACCGGCACCGGACCGCGCTTGAGACGCGCGGCGAGCGATTCCCCCGGCACCAGTTCGAGCACCAGGAAGCGCGTGCCGCCCGACTCCTCCAGTCCGTAGATCGCCGCGATGCCGGGGTCGTTGAGCGACGCCAGGAGCTTGGCTTCGCGCTCGAAGCGCGCCAGCCGGTCGGGGCTGCCGGCCAGGCTCTCGGGCAGGATCTTGATCGCGACGCTCCGCCCGAGGCGCTCGTCCTCGGCCTCGAACACGACCCCCATCCCTCCCTCGCCGAGCTTGCGGACGAGGTGGTAGTGGGCCAGACGGGTCCCTGCTTCGGGTGCCATCGCGGGCGCTACGATACAGGCCCGCCCCGGCCTGTCAATGGCGGCAGGTCCGGGTCGAGCCACTCGCCCATCAACCGCTTGATCTGCGTCTGATAGCGCACTCCTTCGAGATCACAACGCCGGCGAAAGGCCTGAAGCAGGGCTTCAGGGATCTTCAGGCTGATCAGACGGCTTCGAGTCCGTCCGGAGGCCTGGAGCCGACGGAACGATTCCAGGAACTCGGCCCGCTCGGCCACCGACATGGCGCGGCAGCGTTCGAGGTACTCGTCGGTGAAGTACTGGACCGGCCGCGTCGCCGCCGGCCTCGGTTTCCTCGGTTTCATCGTTTCCGCGGCCCCGGCTGCAGTCTCTTCAGCGCTTCGACATCCGCCTCGTCCTGGCGCCGCCCCGTGCCGCTCTTCATCCGGATCAGGTCGGCCACCGAGGCGAGGCGGATCGTCCGTCCCTCGACCCGCACCCGATCGGCTTTCATGGTCCCGGCGTCTTCCGACAGGACGACGTCGACGATTTCCGACGGCCGCGACGGGTTCATGAAGGTCCACGCCCGGAGTTTCCGATTGCGCAGGTACTCTTCGCGAAACTGGAAAACCTCGGCAGCCGTGACCGGCAGCCTCGATTGCAGGCCGATTCCCTGAAGCGCGCGTTCGAGGCGCTCGAAATCGGCGGCGCGCCGCCGAATCACGAGATCGATGTCGACCGTGCCGCGCACGGCGCCATGCAGCGCCACGGCGTACCCCCCGACCAGGAGGTACGGCACGCGGGCGGCGTCGAGAGCCCCGACCACCTCGAGCAGGAACATGGTCCATATGAGTATATACCGCGTGGAGGTGCCACGCCACCCCGATCGCCGAGCAGGCTTCCGGGTTGACGAAATCTCAAAACGTAACTAGTATGGCTACCGTTATGTCGGGCAACAGCCGATTCCCCGTGGCGGTGCACATCCTGACCGCGCTCGCCTACAACGACGGCGACTCGGTGTCGTCGCGGCTTCTCGCCGAGAGCGTGCGCACCAACCCGGTCGTGATCCGCCGCCTCCTCGTCCTGCTCGGCAGGGCGGGCCTGGTGGAGTCGCAGGTCGGCAAGGGCGGCGGGGTGCGCCTGGCGCGGCGGGCCGCGAGCATCACCCTCCTCGACATCTACCGGGCGATCGAGGTCGGGAGCCCGTTCGTGGTCCCCGACAAGCCGGAGAACAAATCCTGCGAAGTGAGCTGCTCCATGAAGCACCTGCTCGCCTCGGTGCTGGCCGAGACCGATCGGGCGATGTCCAGGAGTCTCGAGAAGGTGCGCCTGTCGGACCTGGTGCGCCAGATCGAGGCAGCCCAGGAGGGCCGGGTCTGAATCCCGCCCCCCTTTTTTGCATCGAACGGTAGTCAATTTGGTTACATTCAAGGAGATGACGATGAGCAAGACATTCGAGGGCAAGGTGGCGGTGGTGACCGGCGGGAACAGCGGCATCGGGCTGGCGACGGCGAAGGCTTTCGTCCGCGAAGGGGCGAAGGTGGCGATCACCGGCCGCAGCGAGGCGACCCTGCAGGCGGCGCAGCAGGAACTGGGGCCCGAGGCCCTGGTGATCAAGGCCGACATGTCGAAGGTGAGCGAGATCACCCGCGCGATGGACCAGATCCGCAAGCGCTTCGACCGGATCGACGCGCTGTTCGTCAACGCCGGCATCGGCAGCTTCGTGCCGTTCGAGCAGGTGACCGAGCAGTTCTACGACGCCATCATGGCCACGAACGTCAAGGGACTCTTCTTCACGGTGCAGAAGGCGGTGCCGCTCCTCAATGCGGGCTCGGCCGTGGTCCTGAACGCGTCGATCAACGCCCACAAGGGGATGCCGGGCTCCACCGTCTACGGCGCCTCGAAGGCGGCGGTGGTCAACCTGGCGAAGACCCTCTCGGCCGACCTCCTGCAGCGCGGGGTGCGGGTCAACGTCGTCAGCCCCGGCCCGATCGAGACGCCGATCTTCGGGAAGATGGGCCTGGCGGACGATCAACTGCGCCAGACCCGGGAATGGATCGTCAGCCAGGTGCCCCTGAAGCGCTTCGGAAATCCGGACGACATCGCCAGCGCGGTTCTCTATCTCTCCTCCCCCGCGTCGGCGTTCGTCGTCGGGACCGAGCTGGTCGTCGATGGCGGGATGATCCAGCTCTGAGTCGTACCCGGCGCGGGCGTCCGGCCCGGGCGCCCGCGCCGGGAACTCCGCTCCTCCGGTGCGATCCTGACGGGCGATTGCGTACGTACGCAGAGCGACATAAGATACGTGCGTGGCCAAGCTCACGCTGAAGGTCGATGCGACGGTGGTCGCGAGCGCCAAGCGGTACGCCGCCCGGCACGGCACCTCGATCTCGGGATTGGTCGAACAGTTCCTCGCGCTGGTCTCGGGCTCCGCCGCCGATCCGGTAGAATCCCTGCCGCCGATCCTCGCGCGCATCCGGCGTGAGTTGGGTGGGGCCACGGCGGACCCGTCGGCCTATCTCAAGTATCTCGAGCGCAAGTATCGGTGAAGCGCCTGCTCGTCGACGTCAATGTGGCGCTCGATGTGCTCCTCGCGCGCGCGCCTCACGCCGGGGCCGGCACCCGCCTCTGGACGGCGATCGAAGAGCGGCGTGCAACCGGACTCCTCCCGGCACATGGGGTCACGACTCTCTTCTACCTCCTCGCCCGAGCGTGGGGCGCCGCCGCCGCACGGCGGACCGTGGGCGACACTCTGCTGGTGTTCGCCGTGGCTCCCGTCGATGGAGCCGTACTCGCTCAAGCACTCGCCCTGGGCTGGCCCGACTTCGAGGATGCCGTCTGCGCCGCCGCCGCGAGCGCGGCCGGATGCGATGTCATCGTCACGCGGGACCCGGCGGGCTTCCGACGTTCATCCGTGCCGGCAGTGCATCCGGCCGCCGCCCTCGCGCTTCTCGACGAGGAGGGCGGCCCGGGTCGCGTGGCCGAGCGCGCCCGCGCGGCCTACATGGCGCGACCGCGTTCGCGACGCGCCACGCGACCTCGGTAGGCCGCGTCACGGTGCCGCTGGGATCGCCTCGACCGCCTCGACGAGCAGTCTTCCCTCCCCCTCGAACTGCCAGCGGCCGCGGATCTCGACCGACTTGCCGGCGTGGCTCGCGAGAGCCGCTCCGACCGGGTCGTCGGGTCCGGAGGTGACACAGACGATGGTCTTCGCTTCCTTCATCTGGTCCAGCACGAGAACGAATCCGCGCCCGCGCGCCTCGATCGTGCCGGTCACTTTCAGGCGGACTTCCTCGGGCACCGGCGTGAAGCCGGAGTCTTGTACGGCCTCCATCATCCGGGCGGGATCGACCCAGGCGCCCGGTTTGAGCACGACGTTCAGGTACGGTGGATCGAGAAACAGCTTCGCGTCGGAAACGCCAGCCTGGCGTTTGAGCCCCTTGACGAGGCTGAACCCTCAGGTCGCTCAGGTCGCGCCCTTCACGCCGAGACGCACGTCCCGGACGTCGGCGCC
>DATKFL010000007.1:0-5008 GCA_035511355.1 Dongiaceae bacterium | reverse complement strand
TGACCACCGGGATCCCGGCGGCCATCGACTCGAGCACCGTGTTCGACAACCCTTCGCTCAGCGAGGGCAGGACCGACACCGTGGACGCGGCGAGCAGGGCGGGGACGTCGAGACGGAACCCGGTGAAATGCACTCGATCGGCGATGCCGAGACGCCGCGCCTGCCGCTCCAGCACCTGCTGGTAGACGCCGTCGCGCTCCCACTCGCCGCAACGGGCCCGGAACCGCTCGCCCACGATCAGGAAATGCGCATCGCGGCGCCGCGCGAGCAGGATCGCCGCCGCGTCGAGGAAGTCGTCGAGACCCTTGAGCTCGTGCAGGCGCGACACCACCACGACCAGCGGCGCATCGGACGGGACGTCGATCTCGCGGCGCACCTCGCGGGCGTCACGCGGGCGCCGGAAGCCGCCGAGGTCGACGCCGTTCCGGATGACGACGATTCGATCGCGGCGGTAGCCATCGGAGACCAGCCAGCTCCGGATGGCCTCCGCGTTGACCACGACGCGATGCGCCAGGCGGCAGGCCATCTTCTGGACCTGCTTCTGCATCGGGGTCTGGTAGACGCCGGTGTCGCGGATCGAGGCGAGCACGCCCCGCGTCCCGGCGAGCCGGGCCACCGGAACGGCGAAGACGATCGGGTAGAAGCCGTAGGCGTGCACGATGTCGATCGCCTGGCGCTTCAGATAGGTCGCGAACCGCCACTGCTGGTGCAGCGTGCCGGGACGCAGGAAGCTCCTGATCGGGTAGGCGCTCAGGGGAAGCCCGCACGCCGCCATCTCGCCGTACAGCGGCCCTGCCTCCTGCAGGCGGGCGACGTGCACCTCGAACCGGGCGGGATCGAGACCGGTGGCCAGGTGCGCCACCTGGCGCTCGGTGCCCCCGACATGAAACCCGGTGACGAACTGCAGGACCTTAGTGCGAGACAGGGAGCACCTCCATCGGCTTGAGCGTCCCGAGGGCCACCGCGAGTCCGGCGATGATGTAGAAGTAGAAGTGGTAGGCGGAGGGGTGGAACATCCCGGCCACCGCGAAGGCGATGAGGCTGGCCTCGACCGCCACGCCGTACTGGTACAGGTCCTCGAGGCCCGGCACACCCGCCGCCATCCGCTCCGTCCGCCGCGCCCGCGACCAGCAGGACCAGAACAGCGCCAGGAACAGGGCGAGCCCCGGGAGACCGAGGTCGGTGGCGTACTCCAGGTAGACGTTGTGCACGTCCCTCCAGAGAACGCCGTGCAGCTCGTTGAGCGCCAGGATGTTCATCCCGGCGCCGACACCGAAAAGCGGGTGGGTGACTGCCAGGCGCGCGGCCGCCACCATGCCGTCCCAGCGGGCCTGCGACGAGCCCGACTGGTCGCTGCTCATGTCGGCGATCGTTCCGATCCGATCGACGTACGATCCGGGCAGGAACGGCACCGCCAGGAGCGCGAGCAGGACGACGGCGATCAGCCAATGACGCTGGGCGCTCCGGGCGAGCTTGAAGAGGTACAGGCCGAGGATCGCGGCAAGCGCGAGGAACCCCGCCCGCGAGAAGGTCAGGACGATCGCCGTCGCCACCAGGAGGACCACCCCGGGCAGGATCACCCGCGCGAAGGTGCTCCGGGCGCGCACCAGGTGCGCCACCGAGAACGGCAGGATGATGTTGAGCGTCAGGGCGAGATCGTTCGGATTCTGCGTGAGCGGAGCGTTGTAGCCGGCGATCCGCTTGTACTCCCGGTAGTTTCCCCCGGGAGCGAGGTCGCCGGAGACGAAGTGCAGGATGGCGACCAGCGCCAGCGGAACGCTGGCGATCACCAGGGTGGTGGTCACGGCGCTGAAGCGCGCCGGCGTGCCGACGATGTTGGCGATCAGCCAGAATATCGCCAGCGACTTGATGAACAGGTTCAACAACAGCGAAATGCTCCCTCCCGGCCAGTAGGAGAACGGCACGCCCACGGCCGCCCAGGCGGCGAGGCATCCGGCCAGCGCGATCTCGCGCGTCAGTATCGAGATCGGCTTGTGGGCGAGGAAGCGATCCAGCAGGTGCATCGCGATGCCGCCGCCGGCGGCGAGCAGCGCCAGGCGGAACGGGGCGAGGATCGGGAACAGCGCCTGCGGCGCGAGCAACAGGACGACGATGAAAGCCTGCAGCGCGACCAGTGGCGCGCTCCCGCCGCCCTGCGCCTCGGTGACGATCGAATCGCCGCGCCGCGCGCCGGTCCGGGCGCCTGCCGGCGCCACCGGCCGCCACCACTCGGCGCCGGGCCGCAGGCCGCCGGCCGTCCCCGGTCCGAAGGAAGTCGGCCCTCCGCCCATCGGGGTCATCGGTTCAGTGCCTGGGTCGGGCCGACCGCGCGGATGCCGCGCATGCGGATCGGCTCCCGGGCGATCTCGATGTCGACGCAGCCGTTCTCGCGGAACCACTCAAATACCTGGGGATGCGACAGCTTCCACTGGTAGGTCGGCGTGTACCAGTCGAAGGTGTCGAGCCAGCGGGTGCGCCAGTCGGGGTGCATCGAGATCGGACAGAAGAACTGCAGCAGCTTGCCGAGCAGCGGGAGGCGGTACGGGTAGTACAGCGGGATCGCCACGGTGGACAGGGCCCGCACCAGGGACAGAGGCAGGCGGGTGGTGACCTGGCGGATCAGGTCGGGACCATAGCGCGAGGGTCCGGGATTCTTGTAGAGATAGACCGCCACGCCGCCGCCCGGCTTGACGCTTGCCGTGACCCGTGCGAACGCGGCGCGCGGATCGGGGGTGTGGTGCAGGACGCCGATCGAGTAGGCGCAGTCGAAGGCTCCGTCGCGGAACGGCAGAGCGAAGATGTCGGCCTGGACCAGGTGGACTCCGGCGACCTCGCCGATGTTGTCGTAGGCGGCGTCCACCGCTTCGGTCAGATCGACGCCGAACACCTCGGCGCCCAGCTGGGCGGCCACCTCGGCGTACCGGCCCGCGCCGACCCCCGCATCGAGGACCCGCCGGCCACGGAGACCGGCGGCGGCCCATCCGGTGGTCGCGAGAAAGCTCCGGCGGGACTCGTCCCGTCCGTTCAGGGAGTCGAGCTGGACGCTCCGGAACTGCTTCCACTGGTAGCCGAACGACCCGGCGTAGGAGTCCGCGGAGACGAATCGCGGTACCCCCCGCACGATCGGATAGAGGGCGATGCACCCGTGGCACTTGAGGGAGCCTTCGAGGATCTCGCCGCCGCGGCGGACCGTTTCGATCAGTTCGAGGTCGGACTTGCAGGTGGGGCAGACCAGGACGGAGAGGATCGCGGGCTTCATGCGGCCCTGACCGTCACCGGCTCGGGTGCCGCGGAGACCGCCTCGATCGATTTCCTTCCGGGAGCCAGCCCCACCAGGAGCACGCGCGCCGTGCGGGCGAGAATGCGCAGGTCGAGCCACAGCGACCGGTGCTTGATGTAGTAGAGGTCGTAGCGCATCTTTTCCGATTCCTCCTGCAGGGTGTTGGCGTATCGGTAGCGGACCTGCGCCCAGCCGGTGACCCCCGGTCGGATCGCCGCGCGCAAGGCGTAGAAGGGGATGCCGGCGCTGAACAGGGCGAAGTTGGAAACCGGATGCGGTCGCGGGCCGACCAGGTTCATGTCGCCCCGCAGGACATTGATCAACTGCGGCAGCTCGTCGAGGTGCGACCAGCGGAGGAACCGGCCGACCCGGGTGATCCGGGTGGTGTTGTCGCGCACCCACGACGAGTCGTTCACCCCCGCGGCGTGCATGGTGCGGAACTTCAGGAGCGCGAAGGTGCGCGCGCCGCGACCGACGCGCTCCTGCCGGTAGATCGCCGGTCCGGGGGAATCGAGCCGGATGGCGAGCGCGATCAGCGGCCACAACGGGGCGGTCGCGGCGAGCCCGGCCGCCGACAGGAAGAAGCTCATGCCGCGACCGACGATCCCGGCGATCCGCCGCCGATGAAAGCCGCCGGAGAAGATCAGGGCGCTCGGGGTGAGCGAATCGATGGCCAGCCTGCTGGTCATGCGCTCGTAGAACTCGACCCCCTGCTCCACCGCGACTCCGCGGACGCGCGAATCGAGGAGGGATTCGAACGGCAGACGGCCGCGGCGTTCGTCGAGCGCGACCACGATCCGGTGCGGACGCACCTTGCCGACGATCTGGCCCATCTCCGCGAGCGAGCCCATGATCGGCAGCGGAGAGTTCTGCGGGGCGGAACGCCCCTCGGGGATGACGCCGACGAGGGTCCAGCGTGAGGCGAGCAGGCGCATCTCCTCGATCAGCTCGCGGGCGAAGGCGCCGGAGCCGAGCACGAGAACCCGCTCGGGGCCGCCGGGGAGGCGCACCGCCCTGCCGATGGCGGTGTGCCGGACCTTGCGCGCCAGCGGGTAGAGCATTCCCACCCCGAGGACGAGGCAGGCCGTCGACAGGAGGAGTTGCGACTGGATGAAGGACCACAAGGTCTGCATGGTGGGAGGGTTCGGAAGTGTGTCGTTCAGCGCGCCGGCGGCGCGCCGTATCCGCGGTAGTACGCGTAGGGTCCGAGGGGCGGCGGATCGACGCTGTTGAACACCAGTCCGGCGACCTTCTCCGGATCGAGCGCGTTCAGGGCCTCCTCCAGGTACCGGCGCGGCGTGCGATGCGCGGCCACCACCAGGAGGAGACTGTCCGCCCAGCGCGCGATGACCCGGGTGTCGGGCACCGGCAGCACCGGCGGCGAATCGACGATGACGTAGTCGTAGGTCCGGCGTGCCTGGTCGAGGAGCGCGCCGAAGCGTGGCGAGCGGAGGGCCTCGTACGGCGCGTCGAGATGGCGGCCGGAGGTCAGGACCGACAGGTTGAACGGCGGGCGGTCGCAGACGACCGCCTCGAGCGGGAGACGCGCGTCGAGAATCGCGTCGGTCAGCCCCGGCTGCCCGGCGGCGCGCAGCCCCAGCCGGATGGCCACGTCGGGCAGGCGCAGGTCGGCGTCCACGAGCAGGACGCGCGAACCCTTCGACTGTGCCAGCGTGCCCGCAAGGTTGATCGCGGTCGTCGTCTTGCCCTCGCCGGCCCCCGGGCTGG
>DATKFL010000006.1:0-3615 GCA_035511355.1 Dongiaceae bacterium | reverse complement strand
CCTTCGAACGGGCGGCGGCCGGTCGCCATCTCGTACAGCACGCAACCGAACGAGAAGATGTCGGCGCGCGCGTCGGCTTCGGCGCCCTCGATCTGCTCGGGCGCCATGTACTGGAACGTCCCGACGATCGTCCCCTGGGCGGTGAGCGGCTGCACCTGGGTCGGCAGGGAGGTCACGACCGTGGTGGCCACCGCTTCGCGCCGCTCCTTGGCCAGCCCGAAATCGAGCAGCTTCGCGCCGCCCCGGGTCAGGATGATGTTGCCGGGCTTCAGATCGCGGTGCACGACTCCCTGGCGGTGCGCCTTGTCGAGCGCCTCGGCGACCGCCATGCCGATGCGCAGGATCTCCGCCGTCGGCAGCGCGCCGCGATCGATCCGGGTCGCCAGCGTCTCTCCCTCGAGGTACTCCATGACCAGGTAGTCGATGCCGCCGGCGGGAGTCTCCTCGCGACCGATGTCGTACAGCGAGCAGATGTGCGGATGCTGGAATCCCGAGAGCGCCCTGGCTTCGCGCTCGAAGCGCGCGCGCAGTTCGGGATTGGCGGCGACGTGCGATGGCAGGACCTTGATCGCGACGATCCGTTCGAGGCGGGTGTCGCGGGCCTTGTACACCTCGCCCATGCCGCCCGCGCCGAGCGCGGCGACGATTTCGTACGGACCGAGCCGGCTGCCGACGGAAAGTGCCATGAGCGGGGAGTATAGCGGTCAGGCCAGGTCGAAGAGCAGGAAGCGCGCCGGATCGCTCCCCTCGAGGCTCCGCACGACCAGTTCCGCGGTGCCGGTCGCCGCCGCGCCGTCGCCGTCGGCGAGCCGCTTCCCGTCGAGTTCGAGGTTCCCGCCGTAAACGTGCAGGTAGAGGTTGCCGCCCTTCTCCGACGCGCAGGTGATCGATCGCCCCGGGTCGAGAAGGCCGAGCGAGACGATCGCTTCCTGGTGCAGGTACAGCGAGTCGTCGCGTCCGTCGCGCGCCGCGATCGGCGTGAGGCGATTGCGGCGCGCCGCCTCGGGGAAGGAGCGCTGCTCGTACTCGGGAATGAGGCCGGCCCGCTCCGGGAGAATCCAGATCTGCAGGAAGCGCACCGGCGCGTCGGGAGAGGGATTGAACTCGCTGTGGGTCACGCCGGTGCCGGCGGTCATCCGCTGCGCGTCACCGGCGCGGATGATCGAACCGGTGCCGAGCGAGTCGCGATGCTCGAGCGCCCCGTCGAGCACGAGCGTCAGGATCTCCATGTCGCGATGCGCGTGGGTCGAGTATCCCTGGGACGGGCGGACGCGATCGTCGTTGATCACCCGGAGCGTGCGGAACCCCATCTGCGCCGGGTCGTGGTAGCCGCCGAACGAAAATGTGTGCCGGCTGTCGAGCCAGGCGAGGGAGGTGCGGCCGCGATCGGCGGCCGGTCGCACCGCGATCATTCGCGGGAGGTCTCTCGGGCTGAAGCCTTCCTGGCGGAGAGGGTGGGATTCGAACCCACGGTGAGGTTTCCCCCACACACGCTTTCCAAGCGTGCTCCTTCAGCCACTCGGACACCTCTCCCCGGGAAGCGCGGTGCGGCGCGGATGATAGAACTTCGGAGGTTTTCCGGTCAACGCGCGCCGCAAGGTGTAAGATACAGGAACGAGATTCCTCCACATGGGCGCACAGGATTTCCACATCCGCCTGCACAGCCTAAGTGGAGAATACTCATCATGTTGGGCCCGACCGTGATTCGACCACAAGATTTTGTATTTCGGCTCTTGACAGTCTCGGACGACGGTGAGGTAGAGTGTGCGCCGCTCGGGCGACGGTCAGGCCGGACGGCGGCAAGGCGCTGGCGAGCCGACACACCGGACCCGGAACGCACCAACCGCTCTCTCAGGTCGTATCAGGCAACGGGCGCGATGACGTGGACTGGCGTTTCGAGGGTCTCGTCGATGCGGATCGTCGGGCATTTATCATCCCAACCTTCTTTCAGGCCGGCCGCGCGCCGGCCCCAGGCTCTCGGGGGGACGTAATAATGAAGAAGGAGTCCGAACTCAGGGATCGGAAAACCGCCGCGTCGGTCAAGGCCAAGACCCCCCGCGTCTCCCCGCCGAGCGGGTTCGCACCGCAGCTCTCGCTGCGGCGAGCCGCCGAGGGGCTGCCGATCGAGCGCTATTTCACCACTCCTGGCGTCGACCCGTTCGACGAGGTCGAGTGGGAATTCCGGGCCGCGGTCATCGGCAACGAGCGCGGCGAGACGGTCTTCGAGCAGAAGGACGTCGAGGTCCCGAAGTTCTGGTCGCAGACCGCCACCAACGTGGTGGCGTCGAAATACTTCCGCGGCACGCTCGGCACCCCGGAGCGCGAGCGCAGCGTCCGGCAGCTGATCGGGCGGGTCGTGCGCACCGTCGGCGGCTGGGGGCGCACGCAGGGTTACTTCAGGAGCGAGGCCGACGCGCAGGCGTTCGAGGCGGAGCTCAAACATCTCCTGGTCTACCAGAAGATGTCGTTCAACTCCCCGGTCTGGTTCAACGTGGGGATCGAGGCGAAGCCGCAGTGCTCCGCCTGTTTCATCAACTCGGTCGCCGACACGATGGACTCGATCCTGACCCTGGCCCGCACCGAGGGGATGCTGTTCAAGTACGGCTCCGGCACCGGCTCCAACCTCTCGCCGATCCGCTCGTCGAAGGAGCTGCTGGCCGGCGGCGGCACCGCCTCGGGCCCGGTGTCGTTCATGAAGGGGTATGACGCCTTCGCCGGCGTCATCAAGAGCGGCGGCAAGACGCGGCGCGCGGCGAAGATGGTCATCCTGAACGTCGACCATCCCGACATCGTCGAGTTCATCAAGTGCAAGCAGGAAGAGGAAAAGAAGGCCTGGACCCTGATCGACGGCGGCTACAACCCGGCGCTCGACGGGCCGGCCTACTCGTCGATCTTCTTCCAGAACTCGAACAACTCGGTGCGGGTCACCGACGAGTTCATGCAGGCGGTGCTCGAGGATCGCGACTGGCAGACGCGCGCGGTCACCAGCGGCGAGCCGGTCGAGACGATCAAGGCGCGCGAGATCCTGAGGATGATCTCCGAGGCGACCTGGGTCTGCGGCGACCCCGGGATGCAGTTCGACACCACGGTGAACGACTGGCACCCCTGCCCGAACACCGATCGGATCAACGCGTCGAACCCCTGCTCCGAGTACATGTTCCTCGACGACTCGGCCTGCAACCTGGCCTCGTTGAACCTCATGAAGATGACCACCCCCGAGGGGGAGATCGACGTCCCGGCCTACAAGAAGGCGATCGAGACGACGATCCTGGCCCAGGAGATCCTGGTCGACAACGCCTCCTACCCGACCGAGCGGATCGCGAAGAACTCGCACGACTACCGGCCGCTCGGTCTCGGCTACGCCAACCTCGGCGCGCTCTTGATGAGCCGTGGGCTGGCCTACGACTCCGACGCCGGGCGTGATTACGCCGGGGCGATCACGGCGGTCCTGACCGGGCACGCCTACGTCACCTCGGCGAAGATCGCCTCGGTGATGGGGCCGTTCGAGGGGTACGAGTCGAACCGCGAGCCGTTCCTCAGGGTGGTCAGGAAGCACGGTTCGCACGTCGCGAAGATCGACTCCGCGCACGTGCCGCTCGATCTCTACACCGCGGC
>DATKFL010000005.1:0-2159 GCA_035511355.1 Dongiaceae bacterium | reverse complement strand
CGGGCTGCTCGGCGACAACGCCAACGGCCGGCCGCGCATCGAATGCTCCGCGGGATGGGCGATGGTGAGTGAAGCCCCGGCGGCGCGCTTCGAGCGCCGGCTGCATCAGGCGATCCGCGAGGCCCGCGGCATGACGCTGCGCCAGGCCGACACCCTCCTCGGGACGCGCGGCGCCGAGGTGCGGTCGATCCTCTCCGGCGGCCGGCTGACCACCCAGTACCAGCCGATCGTCGACATGGAGCAGGGGACGATCATGGGCTACGAGGCGCTGACCCGCGGCCCCGCCAACACCGACCTCGAGCGCCCCGACGCGCTGTTCGCGTCCTGCCAGGAGGAGCACCTCCTCGACGAACTGGACCGGCTCTGCCGCTGCGAGGCGGTGCGCAACGCGCGCGGCCTCGACCCACGCAAGAAGCTGTTCCTCAACTCGCTCCCGGAATCGCTCGGGCGTCCCGGGTTCACCGCCGGCGGCTTCCTCGAGGCGATCCAGGCCTCGAGCCTGCACCCGCGCAACCTCGTCCTCGAGATCACCGAGCGCACCTCGATCGAGGACTTCGAGGCGTTCGCGCGCGCCCTCGGGCCGCTCCGTCGCCAGGGGTTCCTGGTGGCGATCGACGACGTCGGCACCGGCTACTCGTCGCTGCAGACGATCACCGAGATCCATCCCGACTTCATCAAGGTCGACCTGTCCCTGGTCAAGAACATCCACCGCAGTCTCCTGAAGCAGGAGCTGATGCACTCGCTCCTGCAGGCGGGCGCGCGCATCGGCGCGCAGGTGATCGCCGAGGGGATCGAGACCGAGGAGGAGGAGCGGGCGCTCCGGCGCTGCGGCGTGCGCTACGGCCAGGGTTACTTCTTCGCGCGCCCGGCCCCCCCGTTCACCGGGTTGCGGACGGCGGCGCGATGAGGGAGGTCGGCCGCCCGTGACGCTCTCCGCGCCGATCCTGATCGGCCTGCTGGCCGTCGCCGCGGCGATCGCGATCGCGGCGATCTGGTCGCGCGCGCGGACCGGCGCGGCGGCGGGCGACCTGGCGCGCGCGCTCGCGGAGCTGCGCCGGCATCCGCGCGTCGGCGCGGCGCCGCAGGCGGCGCATCCCGCCCTGCAGCCGGCGGCCGCGGCGGTCGGCGAATTGATCGAGGACCTGCGCGCCCTGCTGGTCCGGGCCGAGGAGCGCGCCGGCGTCCTGCAATCCCTCGCCGACGGCCCCGGCGACGTGGCGCTCATCGGCCTGGACGCCGAATGGGTCGTCGCCTCGTTCAGCCGCGGCGCGTCGGAGCTGACCGGGTGGGGCGCCGACGAGATGAGCGGCCGCCACGTCGAGATCCTGTTCGCCCCGGGCGAATGGGAGCGCCTCCTCCCCAAGCTGGCGCGGCGCACGCTGCGCGAAGCCGGCTTCGCGGAGACCGCGCGGCTCCTGACGCGCGAGGGGCGCGAGCGCACCTGCCGGCTGTCGTTCGGCCCGGGGGGCGGCGCGCAGGCCGGGACGCTCGTCGTGGCGCGCGACCTCGGCGCCGAGATCGAGCTCGAGCGCCGCCTGCGACAGTCGGAGGAGCGGCACCGCTCCCTGGTCGAGTCGATCAAGGACGCGGTCGTGGTGCTGCAGGAAGGCCGGGTGGTCTACGCCAACCCGGCGCTGGCGCGTCTCCTCGGCGGCGAGCGCGGCGAGTTCAACGGCAAGCTGTTCAAGGAGCTGATCGAGGCGCGCGACCTGCTGCGCGTCGTCGATCTCCTGACCCGCGCCGAGCGCGGCACCGCCGAGACCGACGAAGTCGTCTGCCGCCTGGCGCGGCCCGGCACGCCGCCGATCGAGGCGCGCCTCACCTGGGCGGCGACCGAGTACGGCGGCCGTCGCGCCCTGTACTGCACCATCTCCGACATGAGCGATCGGGTGCGCCAGGAGCGCGCCCTCTCCGACAGCGAGGCGCGCCTGCGCTCGACGCTCGAAGCGGCGGCCGACGCCCTGGTGGTGTTCAACGTGACGCCGTCGGGCATGAAGGTGGCGTCGGCGAACCGCGCCGCGATCGCCCTGGCGGGTGAGGCGGGGCTGGCACCGGGGATGACTCCCGCGACGCTCGCCGGGCGATTCGCCCTGCCGGCCGACGCTCTCGCGGTCCTGCTCGCGGCGGCCGGGGAGGGACGCGACGCGGCGCGCGCCGGG
>DATKFL010000004.1:0-6299 GCA_035511355.1 Dongiaceae bacterium | reverse complement strand
CGGGGTGCAGGCGAGCGGCCTCATCGGGGCGACCCTGTTCAACCAGGTGGCCACCGGCACCGCCGACCTCGGACAGTACGACCGCGGCATCGAGGCGCGCGGCAACGTCGCCGGCGGGTTCATGATCAACACCGCCACCGGCGGCTCCTACGCGACCCTGGCCGACAACTTCGCCATCGAGGCGACGGGGATCTATGCCGGCGGGCTGTACGGCGGCGGCGGGCACTTCACGAACTCCCCCTACAGCGGCCGCACCTGGGCTGCGATCGGCGACACCGGGCTCTACTCCGACGGCTCGTACGGCGGCGGCGAGTTCGTCAACACGATGCCGCTGCGCTACGGCCATTCGTACCTGGCGTCGGGCGACTTCGGCATGGTCGGCGAGGGGCGCTTCAACAGCCTCGAGCAGCGCGGCGGCGGCGGCTATTTCGCCGACGTGAGCTACGGCAGCAACGTCACGCTCGGGACCGGCTCGTACGGCCTCTGGGCCACCGGCACCTACGCCGCGGGGGATTTCAGGAGAATCAACGGACTGATCGACGACGAGGGCTGGGCCGCCATCGGCGGCGACGGCGTGAAGGGCTGGACCGATGCGCCGCACGTCAGCGGCAATTTCTACTGGCACAACGCCAACGACGGCTCGACCCCGCTCAACGCCGGGGTCGCCTTCACCGCGGTCAACGACAAGTACACCATCTCCGGCAACGGCCTGAAGGCGTTCGCTCAGAACGACCCGACCGATCCCGGGCGCCAGGTGGTGTTCGTCGCCCTCGAGGGGGACGAGGCCGGCACCTACACGCGCGGCACCGGGCGGATCCACGCCGGCGAGGCGCGCCTCCCGCTCGACCCGGCCTTCACCGCCGTCACCAACCCCGACCTCGGCCTGACCGCCCTGGTCACGCCGCGCGGCTCCGCCATCCCGGTGGCGATCAAGTCGCTGACCGCCGACGTGCTGGTCGTGCGCGCCGACGACTCCTCCGCCGAGGGAACGATCGTCGACTACGCCGTCTACGGGCTCCGTCTCGGCTTCGAAGCGCATTCGACGGTGCAACCCAAGCGCGAGGACGCGCCGATTCCGGCCGACCCGGTCACGCCCCCCGACGCGGCATCGCCCCTGGCGCGCTTCGCCGCCATGCGCGGCGCCACCGGGCTCGCCGCTCTTCCGGACCTGACCCGGAGCGCCGCCCTCAAGGCGGCGGTGCGGGGCGCCACCACCCCCGCGGTGTCGCGACGGGAGCCGCGCCCCGCCCCGACCGAGGACCTGCTGCGGACGGCGCCGGCGCTTTCGCCGGCTCCGACCCCGACCCGCGCCCGGCTCATCTCCGGCTTTTCACCCGGCACGGTGGTCGCGTTCGACGCGGCGGCCAGGGCCTTCGTGCCCGCGGTCGACGCCCCGGGCGAAGTGGTGGCCGGGATCATCGGCCTCGGGGAGGTCGCCGGATCCGGTGGCGCCGATTCCCCCCTGGCGCTCGGAGGATCGCTCGCCTACTGCCACGCCGACGCCGCCACCGGAGCCATCCGGGTCGGCGATCTCCTGGCGCCCTCGGCGCTCGCGGGCCACGCCCGGCGCGCCGTGCCTGACGACGACGGCGCGATCATCGCCAAGGCGCTCGAGCCCCTGGCCGAGGGCACCGGGACGATCCGCGTCCTCGTGCTGTCCCGATGAACGCACAGCGCACGACGACTTCGGAGACCACGATGCGACGACACTCGTTGCCCACCTTGCATTCGGTTGGACGGATTCTCGCCGCGCTCGCCCTCGCGGCGGGCGCGGCCATGACCTCCGCGCGGGCGCAGCAGAGCGCCAGCTTCTCGCTGACCGAGTGGACCTTCAACGCCGGCGGCGACCCTCTGAACGGCACCTCGGCGGGCTCGGTCTCCTGGAAGGTCAAGCTCGATGCCGTCGGCGACGCCGTCCTCGGGGTCGGCCAGGCGAGCGGCTCGTTCCACATGGACGGCGGGTTCGTCGACGTCTACGCGCCCCCCGGCGAAGTCGCGAACCAGATCTTCACCAGCGCCACCAGCATGTCCTGGGCGCGCGAGCGGTCGGCCGGCAAGTACGAGGTCTACCGCGGTCTGATCAGCGGCCTTCCCGGCGGCGGCTTCGGCTCCTGCTTCCAGTCGGGGCTCGGAAACCCCGGCGCCACCGACGCCGGGACCCCGCCGCTCGGCGACGGCTGGTTCTACTTCGTGACCGCGCGCAACCGGATCGGCGAGGAAGGGGTGAAGGGGTACACGACCGCCGGCGCCGTGCGGACGAACGCGGCCCCCTGTCCCTGAGCCGGCGCCACGGTGGTGCGCGCTTACTCGGCCGCGCCGCCTCTCCTGGAGGTCCAGGTCAGGTACGGCTTGAACCCGTCCGGCGACCCGGGTGGCGCGATCTCGAACCGGCCCTTCATCACGCCGGCCGATTCGAGCGCGTAGGTGAGCCGGAAGCGCGGGCCGCCGGCCGACTCGTCGCTCACGAAGATCGCCTTCCCCGGCGCCGGTGTCTCGACCGCGTAGCGGATCGTGTGGCCCTCGCTGTCGTGGAAGTCGGCCCGCACGCCGCCGCCCGGCGCGACGTAGATGATCATTAGATCGTCGTGCCGCGACTTGGGCCTGCTTTCGGTCGCCGGGTATTCGGCAAAGCTGGTGCGCAGGATCACCTGGTCCTGCAGGCTGCGCGTGAAGACGGCGGTGCCGGCTCCTTCGCCCGGCTTGCCGGTGCCGGTCGACGGCCATGTGCCCAGCAGGAACGCCAGCGGCTCGAGCGCCGCCGGCCCCGCCGCGCGCGCCGGCGGGACGCCCGGGAGCAACAGCAGTGCGAGTATCGCGATCGTCATCGTCCGCAAGGTTCTACCCCTCCCGGGTGATTCGCTGGAATGCCCACAGGTTCGAACCCGCCAACGCGATCAATACGACGCCCGAGGGCACCACGTGCCAGCTCTTCCGACCCGCCAGGTAGCCGCGCACGCCGCCGATCGAGACGAAGGCAACCCATCCCACGACGAAGACGAGGCCGGCCCCGACCACCCACCGCGCAACCCCGGACCGTGCGAACCGGTACGGCGCGAGGAGAAGCGCGCACACGAGCAGAAGCGGGATCGCATGCAGGATCCGCTGCCCGAGCGGAGGCGTGGTGTCCGAGTGCGGCAGGACCCCCAGGAGGTCGGCCATCGTCCCCGCGACCCAGAGAATCCCCAGGAGCACCGCCAGCACGCGGATGCCGGCGACGAGGCCTTTCAACCGCCGACGACCGCGATGCACTCGACCTCGGCGCGCGCGCCGAGCGCCAGGCCGTTCGCCCCCAGGGCGCTCCGCGCCGGGTAACGCCCGTCGAAGAAGGTCTTGTAGACCTCGTTGAACGCCGCCCACTCGGCCATGTCGGCGAGGAAGACGGTGCATTTCACGAGGCCCTGCATCGAGGAGCCGTGCGCCTCGAGGACGGTCCGGATGTTTTCCATGATCTGCCGGCTCTCCCCCATGATGCCGCCCGGGACCAGGGACATCGTGCCGGGCGCGATGCCGAGTTGCCCGGAGAGATAGAGCGTGTCGCCGACGCGCGCCGCTTCCGAGAACGGCAGCGTGGCCGGAAGGACCTTGCCGGAGTGCAGGTACTCGACCTTCATCGCGCACCTCCCGTCGCCGCGCCCGCGCCGCGCCCGAAGCCGCGCGCCAGGCCGGCGAGGGTGAGCAGAAGCGCCGCCATCATCGTGATGCCGCACGTCATGAGGATCCCGGTGACGACCGGATCGTCCGTGCCGTGCGGCGGGGGGAACTTCTCGTTGAGCGTCGGCATGAGCTTCGATGTCGCCCCGTGGAGCGCGGCCGCCAGCCCTGCGGCGCCGTTCGTCCAGGTTCCGACCAGAAGCATCGTGAACCAGACCTTGAAAGCGATCGGCGGCAGCCGCATCTCCCCGACCAGGAGCCCGAGGGCGATCATGAGAACGCCGTTGGCGGTGAACTCGATGTGCGCCATCACGATGCCGCGGAACCAGGCGACCGCCGTCGGCGGGGTGAACCCGACCGCGCAGCCGAACGCGACCTGCAGGACACCAAGGAAGATCGTCCAGCGTTTGAGATCGGTCATCGAGCCCTCCGTGACCTGCGATTCTGCACGCGCGGCGGCCGCCGGCTCAACCGGCGCTACCCCGCCCGGGATCCGTTCGGGACCGCTCTCTCCGGCACGGCGAGGCACGGGATGATCCCGTCAGCGTGCCCGATGTCGAAGAGCATCCCCTCGGAGACCTCGCCCATGATTTTCCGCGGATCGAGGTTGACCACGAAGAGACCCTGCTTCCCCTCGATCTCCTTCGGGTCGGCGCGCTCCTGTTTCATGCCGGCGAGGATCGTGCGCTGGTGATCTCCGAAGTCGACCGTCAGGCGGACGAGCTTCGAGGACTTCGGAACCTCCTCGACCCGGAGGATCGTGCCGATGCGGATGTCCAGGGCGTCGAGCGCCGCGAACGCGACGTGAGGTTTCACCGGGGCGGGCGTCATCGCGTGACTCCTTGGGCGGCCGGCGATTCGAGGAGCCGGCGCCAGACCAGGACGTGACCGGTCAGCGCCGCCGCGACCAGGATCGCCGGCAGCCAGACGAACGGTGGATAGGTGACGAAGGTGTTCAATCGATCCGCCCCGAACCAGGCGAACTGCGGCGTGGAGAGGATCGCGACGGCGACGATGTTCACCAGGAGCACCGATCCGAGCAGGTTCCACACGGCCACCACCCGGCGCGGCGACTCCCGACGGCGGAGCCAGAACCCGAGCGCCCCGGCGGTGATCCCGCTGACGATGTCGAAGTTCCGCCCCGAGTAGCTCATCTGCACCGGCATCACCCCCTCGACGTACGCCCGGTGCAGGAGCAATTCGAGGGGAAAGCGGAAGACCTGGAACCCGACCAGCGCCCAGAGCGGCAGGCCGCGCACGAGCAGCGCCCCCACGCGCGAGCAGGGCACCGCGATGCCGATCACCACGACCGCGAGGATCAGGAGCGCGAACGGCGGCGGGGTCGCGTCGAACCGGCGCAGGAGTCCGGACGCGGCGACCAGCGCGGTGGCGATCATCCACGCGACCACCGCCGCGCCGATTCTCAGCACCCGGCCGCGGAGCGCGCCAGCATCCTCGCCGAGCCGCTTTCCCGCCCACCAGCAGCCCCCAACGAACCCGCCCGCGACGAGAATCGGCAGCACGACGAAGCCGCACGTGAGTCCGCCGGACGCGACGGGGTTCACCGGTGCCCGCGCCCCTCTACGACGCCGCCCCGACCAGGAACCACAGGCAGAGCGTCACCAGGCCGGCGCCGGCCAGGATGAGGCGCAGCCCGCCGATGGCGAAGAGGCTCGACAGCATCGCGCCCACGCTCGCCAGGAACCCGACCTGAACGCAGCGGAGATACCAGGCATCCGCGAGGCCGCTCCCCTGCGCCTCGAGGCCGTGGAGAAACCACGGAAAGACCACCAGGAGAGCGCCGCTCATCGTCGACAGGACGAGAGACGCGAGGGTCAGGCGCGCGCGCGTCCGCCCCATCGGCTCGAGCCGATCGCGACGCCACCGAGCCCATCCCCACGCGACCAGAGGCACGGGGAGGAGGCAGAGGACGAACGGCATCAGGTCATCGAGCGATTCCATCGAGGTCACCCCTCCACCGTGAGGCCGGTCCGTCGCCGCCCGACCCGCAGCGCCGCGAACACGAGCGGGTTGAGCGTAATCGACAGGATGGCCCCCGCGACCACCAGGCTGTGGCTCTCGGCCGCCTCGAGCCCCAGGGCGACCGCGAGCCCCGACAGGATGAACGAGAACTCGCCGATCTGCGCCAGCGCCGCGCTGATCGTCAGACCGGTCCGCAACGGGTGACCGAGGGCCAGGACGATGCCGAGCGCGACCACCGACTTGCCGACGAGGATGATGCCGACCACCGCGAGCAGCCGCCACGGCTCCCGCACCAGGACGGAGGGGTCGAACAGCATCCCGACGGCGACGAAGAACAGGGCGGCGAAGACGTCCTGCAGCGGCTGCAACTCGCTCGCCGCACGGCGGCTGAGGTCCGATTCGTGCACCACGACCCCCGCGAAGAAGGCCCCGAGCGCGAGCGACACGCCGAACACCATGGCCGATCCGAAGGCGACGCCGACCGACAGCCCGATGACCGCCAGGGTGAACAATTCGCGCGAGCGCGTGCCCTCGACATGCCGGAGAAGCCACGGGAAAACCCTCGTCCCGACGACCAGCATCAGCAGCACGAAGGCGATGACCTTGCCGAGGGTCACGCCGAGCGCCGACCACGGCACGCCGTGCCCCCCGCCGTCGGCCGTGCG
>DATKFL010000003.1:0-4435 GCA_035511355.1 Dongiaceae bacterium | reverse complement strand
GTAGACCAGGGCGCCTCCCTCCCCGACCCACGCCGGGGAGGTGATCAGGCCGGCGGGCGGCGGCGGGTCGATGATCCGCTGATGCCCGCCATCCGGATCCAGGAGAGCGATCTGGTTCGGGGCGTTCTCGGCGCGCTCCAGCCGGACCGCGAGGGTGCGCCCGTCCGGCGACCAGCGCGGGTACGAGCCGAGGGTCGAGTCGAAGCGCGCGACGACCCGTTCGTTGCCGCCGTCGACGTCCGCGACCCCGATCCCCGTCCCGCCAATCATCCCGGTCTGGACGGCGCGCACGAAGACGACGCGGCGGCCGTCCGGCGACCAGTCGCCGTCGACGGCGTCGTCGACCACCTTGCGCGGCTCGCCGCCGAGGACCGGGACGCGGTAGAGGTCCGACTTCGCCCCTTCCAATCGCACGAACAGCACCTGCGTCCCGTCGGGCGAGATGCGCGGCACGGCGTCGTCCGCCCCCGAGGTCAGGGCAATCTCGTCGCCTCCGGGGTGCTGCCGCAGCCAGATCGCCGGATGGTCGTCACGCTTCGAGCGGAAGGCGATCAGCTTCCCGTCGGCCGACGCCGACGGCTGCGAGTCGGTCCCCGCGTAGGAGAGCTGCCGCACCGACGGCGGCGGCACCGGCGTCTCGCGCCCGAGCGCCCACATGCCGGCCGCGCCGAACGCGATCCCCGCGACCGTGGCGACGATCACCGGCAGCGCCGGCAGGCGGCGCGCCGGAGATGGCGCCGCCGCGCTCCCCGGCACCGAGACCGAACCGCTGCCGGCCTCCTGAGCCTCGAGGGTGAAGACGAGGTCGCGCGCCGACTGGAAGCGATGCGCCGGGTTCTTCTCGAGACAGTGGCGCACGACCCGTTCGAGGGCCGGCGGGATGGCGCGCGCGCCGGAGGTCGACAGATCCTCCGGCTCTTCCCGCAGGATGGCGCTCATCGTGTCGGCGGCGGTGTCGGCCTGGAACGCCCGCCGGCCGGAAAGCATCTCGTACAGCACCGTGCCGAACGCGAACAGGTCGCTGCGGCCGTCGACCGCCTGGCCGCGCACCTGTTCGGGGGACATGTAGCCGTAGGTCCCGAGGACGGTGCCGGGGGCGGTCGCGGGACCGCGGGTGTCGGCGCGGCTCAGGCCCTCCTCGGCCTCCGCGACCGGGCCGCGCGCCAACCCGAAGTCGAGGATCTTCACCAGCCCGTCGACGGTCAGGAAGATGTTCGCCGGCTTGAGATCCCGATGCACGAAGCCGCGGTCGTGCGCCGCCGCGAGGCCGCGACCCACCTGGATGCCGATCTCGATCGCCTTGCGCGCCGGGATCGGCCCCGAGGCCAGGCGCTCCGCGAGCGTCACCCCCTCGAGCAGCTCGGCGACCGAGTACCAGATCTCCCCGGCCGCGCCGATGTCGTGCAGCGCCAGGATGGTCGGGTGCGACAGCGCCGCCACCGCCTTGGCCTCGCGCTCGAAGCGGGCGCGCGCCTCGGGGCTCCCGGCCAGGTGCGGCGGCAGGATCTTGATCGCCACGTCGCGCTCGAGGCGGCCGTCGCGGGCGCGGTACACCTCGCCCATCCCGCCGGCACCGATCGGCGCGAGGATTTCGTACGGGCCGAGGCGGGTTCCGGGAACGAGGCTCATCGCGGAGGGGAACGGTATACGATCCGGACGAAGCCATAAAGCGTCACCGACGCCGGGACGGTCCGCCCGCCTGCGGCTTCGCGGAGTGCCCACATGGTCACGAAGCACCTGATCCGGAGTTCGGTTCTCTTCCTTCTGGCGATAACACCGGCGATCGCCGCGCCGCCCGCCCCGCGCCCGGCGACCGCGGCCGGCGCGACCGCCGCGGCGCCGGCCCGCGACGTCGCCTTCTGGCGGGACATCAAGGCGCACGACTTCGCCATCCCCGAGGGCGAGGCGGCGGGCCCTCTCCTGATGGAACTGTGCGACCAGCTCGGGTCGCCCGATCCCGAGGTGCGCGACGGCCTGGGGTACGAGATCGCGGCCGCCTGGATCTACCGCAAGCGCACCGTGAGCGACGCCGACCTCCGCCCGGCGGTGGCACTTCTCGAGAAGCACCTGACCGCCGGGATCGGCGAGAACGGCACCGAGACGGTCCTGATGCGATCCTTCTCGGCGCTCGTGCTGTCGCTGATCGCGGCGCGCGACAACGCCTCTCCCTTCCTGAGCGCCGACGAGTTCGACGCCCTGCTGTCGGCGGCGCTCGACTATTTCGCGCGCGAGCAGGACGTGCGCGGCTTCGTGCCGGGCACCGGCTGGCACCACTCGGTGGCGCACACCGCCGACCTCCTGAAGTTCCTCGGCCGCAGCCGGAACCTGGCGCCGGCGGGCCAGCGGCGCATTCTCGGAGCCGTCGCGCTCAAGGCGGGCGGGTCGACCACCTTCTGGTCGTACGGTGAGGACGACCGCCTCGCCGCCGCGGTGCTGTCGATCCTCAAGCGCGACGACTACGACGCGGCGACGCTCGACGGCTGGCTCGATCGCTTCGTCGCGGTCTGGCAGACCGCCTGGCAGGATCCGCTGGCGATCGACCCGGCGCGCTACGCGGCGGCCAAGAACGGGCGCGATCTCCTGGCCGCCCTCGAACTGCAGATCGCGACGAGCGCGCCGTTCGCCGCCGCCGAGAAGACCCGCGCAGCCCTGCTCACCACCCTGCGACGGATGTAGAACCTGCCGGACGTAGCGCGGCCGGCGTCGGGGCGCACCGACCGGCTGCGCAGGCTAAGATGCGGCCGACACGATTGCCTCCACGAAGGGGAGGCGCGGGGGAGCGACCCGTCATGATGCGACGTCTCCTCGGCAGCGCGATCCTCCTGTGGCTCCAGGCGCTCGCCGCCCTGGCCTGGGTGGCGATCCCGATCTATCTCATCCAGCCGTTCGCGCCGCAGACCAGGGCGGCGGTCGCCTGGTCGTATGCGCTCAAGTCGCGCGCCCCCTGGGTCACCGGGGCCTTGCTGGCCGCGGCGATCGCGGTCGCGCTCGGCGGAGGGCGACGGCTTCGGACCCCGGTCGCCGGGACGCTGGCGGCGATCGCGCTGCTCGTCCTCGGCGGGGTCGCCTGGCTCGCCACCCGCAACCACTTCGAATGGATGTTCCATCCCCTGCCGGCGGCGCGCTTCGCGCCGGCGGCGGAAGCCGACTGGGTCGACCCGCAGGATTTCGTCCTCGGGGTCTCCGTGGGAGAGGTCGCGCGCGCCTATCCGGTGCGCGCCCTCGCCTATCACCACGTGGTGAACGACGTCGTCGGCGACGAGCCGATCGTCGCCACCTATTGAACGCTCTGCCACACCGGTCTGGTGTGGAAATCGACGGTCGACGGAAAGCGGCTCACCTTCCGCCTGGCCGGCATCAACAACCAGAACTTCATCATGCGCGACGACGAGACCGGCACCTGGTGGCAGCAGGTGAGCGGCTGCGCCCTGCACGGCCCGCTCGCCGGACACTGCCTCACGCCGATCCTGTGGGACGAGGTCGCCTTCGCCGTCTTCCGCGCCGACCATCCCGGGGGCGAGGTGCTCCGCCCCGACGAGGCGACGCGCGCGGAGTACGACACCGCGCGCTGGGAGGAGGAGATCGCCGATCTCCCGACGGTGACCCCGGTCTCGGACACCGACCCGCTCGAGGCGCGCGACCTGATCGTCGGCATCGCCGAGGGCGACGCCGCGCTCGCGTTCCCCGCCGACGAGATCGGCGGACGGACGCTCCTGCTCGCCCGGGTGGGGGGGATGCCGGTGGCGGTGGTGCTGCATCCCGACGGGCGCTCGCTCCGCTGCTTCGATCGGCGGGTCGGCGGCGAGACGCTCGACCTGTACCTCGCGGCCGGCTCGGACCCGCCGATCATCCTCGACGCGAAGAGCGGCAGCCTGTGGGATTTCTCGGGGGCGGCGCTCTCGGGCCCGCTCGAGGGTGAGCGGATGCGCCGGATCAACTGCCTGAAGGACTACTGGTTCGACTGGAAGAACTACCACCCGAAGACCGAGATCTACGATCCGGAGCAGCTTGACTAGGATGCCGCCTTCGGCGCCGGTCCGGCCTGGAACAGGGCGATCTCCGACGGGCGCCCGACGACGACCAGGAGGTCCCCCGACAGGAGCCGCATGTCGGGATCGGGGAGCATCCGCCGATCGAGTCCCGGCCGCTTCCCCGGCCGCTTGATCTCCAGAACGTTGATCCCGAAGCGGCCGCGCGGCGCGAGGTCGCGGAGCGTCACGCCGTCGAACCCGGAGGTCAGGGTCACCTGCGCGACCACATATTCGCGCGGCAGCTCGACGTAGATCGTCTCGGCCTTGCCGCCGGCGCCGGTCCGATCGAAGCGCGCCAGGCGCGCCTCCTTGTGCAGCACCTCCTGGTTGTACAGGCCGATGATGTCGCCGGCGGAGAGCTCGCCGACGAAGCGTCCCCCGTCGCCGCGCTCGACCACCGGCAG
>DATKFL010000002.1:0-2267 GCA_035511355.1 Dongiaceae bacterium | reverse complement strand
GGTCTTCGTCGGCAGGTGATCGCGCAGGTCGCCGGGCCGCCCGAGCGTGATGCCGCCCTCGAGGCTGGTGTTGGCCCCCTTCAACTGCTCACCGAAGTTCCTGGTCCCCGCCGTCGTGAGCACCGAGACGCGGCTGAAATCGATCCCCGGCCCCTCGAACTTGTAGACCGTGCCGCCGCGGGTGAGATCGACCTCGAAAGCCTGCCCCGGCGGCAATCCGGCGATCGTGGAAGGGGAGACGGTCGTGACCGTCGGCTTGGCGGCAGTTCCGCTGCAGGCGCCGACCGACAGGATCAGCCCCGACAGCACGGCGATTCGCATGGATGCTCCTCCTCAGGTGTGGCCCGGTTCATGAGTCGGACGCGAATCCGGAATTACCGGCCCGCCATCAGCCGCTCCATCTCGTCCCGCCAGTTCAGCACCACCCTGAGGCCGGTGTTTGGATCCGCGTTCTGCGCCAGGCGGATCATGAGGAACCGCTTGTGCGCCGAGTCGACGTCGTACGAGATGCCGGTGTCGGAGCGCATCGGCAGGACGCCGTTGAACAGGAGGCGCGGCACGCCGGTCGAGAAGCCGCCGGCGGTCTGGACCGGGACGACCATCATCTTGTCCTCGCTCCGGTAGTAGAGCTCCTTGCCGTCGGCGGTCCAGGAGGGCTCCTCGCCGCCGAGGGTCGAGATCTGCCAGCGGCCGCCGGAGCCGCTGGTGTCGCGCACGTAGATCTCGTCGCGACCGGTGTCGTTCGACTGGAACGCGAGGTAGCGGCCGTTGGGCGACAGCGAGGGGTTGTACTCGTCCCATTCGGTCCCGGCGATCGGGGTCGGCTTGCCGTCGCGGACCAGCGGGACGCTCAGGATGTCCGACTTGCGACCCTGCGTGCGGGTGTTGTAGACGACGACGATCGACTTGCCGTCGGGGCTCAGCGACGAAAGGTACGCGCGCTCCCCGAGGGGGATCACTTCCTCCGGGGGGCGGCTGCCGTCGGCGGGCACGCGCAGCACCTTCGCGCTGATGGTCGCCGGATCCATCTCGATATACAGGATCGACTTGCCGTCGTGCGCCCAGACCGGGGTGCCGTTGCGGCCGGTGAAGGTCAGCCGCGTGAAGGTTGACCGGGAGAAGTCGTACACCCAGATCTCGGCGGTGCCGGTGGAGCCGACCGCGACGGCCATCCGCGTGCCGTCGGGCGACAGGCGCAGGTCGTTGTAGATGCCGGGGGGGAGATCGATCGCCGTCGGCGTGCCGGCGCTGTCGACCCAGAAGATCCCGCGACCGCTCCGGTCGTTCCCCGAGATGTAGCCGAGCGTGCCGTCGCCGGCGATGGCGAAGTGGGTCGCGCCGGTCGGCGTGTCGGCGCTGATCCCCTGCGCCAGCGCCACCGGGTCGCCGCTGGTCTGCAGCTTCTCGGGATCGAAGCGGATGCCGTACAGCGCGCCGGCGCGCGCGTAGACCAGCGTCGAGGGGTGGATGAAGCGCACCATCGCGGCGCCCTGCATGACGATGCGGCGCTCGCCGGTCGCGATCGTGACCGCGCCGATGGCCGAGGCGTCGTAGTTGTCGGGGTTGGTCAGCGTGCCGATGGTGAAGAGAGCCGTCTTGCCGCCGGGCAGGATCTCGGGCCAGCGGTGCGTCCGCTCCTGCTCCTTGTCGACGAGCTTCGTGACCTCGACCGGTGTGCCGCCGGTCGCGGCGATCTTGAAGAGCCCGCCGATCGGCTCGGGCGCGTACAGGATGTTCGCGGAGTCGATCCAGGCGATCCCACGCGCGTCGCTCACGGGCGTCAGTGCGATCGACGAGCCGTCGATCGACGACTTCTTCAGCTGGTTGTCGCCGGTGAAGGCGATCCAGCGGCCGTCGGGCGAGAAGACCGGGTTCGAGGCGCCTTCGCTCCCGGGGACCGGCCGCGCCTCGGTCTCGTCGCGCCGCCGGACGTAGAGCCGCGAGACGCCCCCGGTCGTGGCGATGTAGGCGAGCATCGATCCGTCGGGAGAGAACGACAGGGCCGGACGGTTGGTCAGGTTGAAGGTGATGTCCTTCGGAAGCTGGACTTCGTAGCGCGCGATCAGCGGGCGCGGACGATTGAACGCCGTCCAGCCGATCATCGCGCCGGCACCGGCGATCGCGCCTAGGATGCCGGCGAGGATCCAGGCAAGGGCGCCGCGTCGGCGCGCAATGCCGGCCGCGACGGTCGGAAGCGTCCCGGTCGCGGTCACCGCGCCGAGGCCCGACACGCCGAGGCTCGGGGCGGCGGCGATGAGCGTGCCGCC
>DATKFL010000001.1:0-5059 GCA_035511355.1 Dongiaceae bacterium | reverse complement strand
TGATGGAAACCGAGATCTGGCCCAACCTCTGCCGCGAGGCGGAGCGCCGGAACCTGCCGCTCCTGATCCTGAACGCACGCCTCTCGACCCGCGCCTTCCCCCGCTACCGCCGGTTCCGTTCCCTCTTCGGCCCGGCGCTCGCGGCGGTCGACCTGATCGCCGCCCGGAGCGCGGCGGACGCCGATCGGTTCGTGGCGCTCGGGGCCGACCCGGCGCGGGTGCGGGTCACCGGGGATCTCAAGTTCGATCTGCCGGCGCCGGCGATCGCCGGCGCCGAGGTGCGGCGCCGCCTCGGCCTCGACCCCGCCGCGACCGTGCTGGTCGCCGGGAGCACGGCGCGCGCGGAGAGCACCCCGGTGCTGGGGGCGTTCGCCGCCCTCAGGGCGGCGGCACCGGCCGCGCGTCTCGTCCTGGCGCCGCGTCACCCGGAGGATTTCGAGGATGCCGCCGCGGCGGTCGTCGGGGCCGGCTGGCGGCTCGCCCGCTACGGCGCGATCACCGACCGGCCGGCGGGCACGCCGGCCGCCGATTACGACGTCCTCCTCGTCGACCGTCTCGGCGTCCTGCCCGAGATCTACGCTGCCGCGAATCTCGCCTTCGTCGGCGGGAGCCTCGTGCCGCGCGGCGGGCAGAATCTCCTCGAGCCGGCGGCGCTCGGCGTGCCGGTCCTGTTCGGGCCCGAGCACCACAACGTGCGCGCCGCCGCCGACGCGCTGGTCGCCGCCGGTGGCGGCTTCGTGGCGGCGGACGCCGCGGCGCTCGCGCGCCTGGTCGTCGACCTCGCGCGCGACCCGGCCGGTGCGCGCGCCATGGGCGCCAGGGCCCGGGGCGTCGTGGAGCGCGAGCGGGGTGCCCTGAACCGGACCCTGGACGCCGCCGAGCCGATCCTCGGCCCACCCCCGGGGCGCGGATGAGCGGCACGGGCAGGAGCGACCGGAGCCGGAGCGACGCGCACCCGGCCGGGGAAATGTCGATCGACCCGCGCCTCGACCCGGGCCCGCTGCGGCGCCTCGTCCTGCTCGTCCCGGGGCTTCTCTACCGCGGCGCCGTCGGGCTCAGGAACCGTCTCTACGATGGCGGGATCCTGAAGGCGACGACCCTGCCGGCCCCGAGCATCGCCTTCGGCAACCTCACCGTCGGCGGCACCGGCAAGACCCCGATGACCTCCCACGTCGCCGGTCTCCTCGAGGCGGCCGGGTACCGGGTCGGCATCCTGAGCCGAGGCTACGGGCGGCGCGGCCGCACGCCGCTCCTGGTCTCCGACGGCCGGCGGATCCTCGCCGACGCCGCGGCGGCCGGGGACGAGCCGTGGCTCCTGGCGCGCGATCATCCGGCCGCGGGGGTCGCGGTCGGAGGCGATCGGATCGCGGCGGCGGCCCTCCTCCGGGAGGCGCTCCGGCCCGAGGTCTACCTTCTCGACGACGCCTTCCAGCACCGGCGGGTCCGGCGCGATCTGAACATCCTGCTGGTCGACGGCGGAACGATTTTCGGCAATGGTAGAATCCTGCCGTTCGGTCCGCTCCGCGAGCCGTTGTCGGGCCTGCGGCGCGCCGACGCTGTCGTACTCACCCGCGGCGACGGCGCGGTCCCCGGACCCCTGGCGCGGGCCCTGGAGCGCCACCATCCCCGACTGCCGATCTTCGAGGCGCGCATCGCGCCGACCCGGTTCGTCGGCGCCGACGGAGCGACCGCCGATCCCGGCGCGCTGCGCGGCCTGGCGATCTTCGCCTTCGCCGGCATCGCGCGCCCCGATCGCTTCTTCGCCGATCTCGAGGCGACCGGCGCACGGGTCCTCGGCCGGCGCGCCTTCCCCGATCACCACCCGTATGACGCGGGCGATTTCGACGCGATCGCCCGCGCGGCAAGCGCCACCGGCGCGGTGTACCTGGTGACCACCGAGAAGGACTTGGTCCGCCTCCACGGAAGGCCGCCCGGGGCGCTCCCGCTCGGGACGCTGGCGGTCGGCGTGAGCTTCACGGCCGGCGACTTCGCCGGATTCCTCCTCGACCGGCTGGCGGCGATCGCGGCGGCGCGTCGGAGCGACCCGCGATGAGCGGGGCCGGCGCGGAACGCCGCCCGACGATCGGGCACTTCGTTGCCTACCTTCTCGGTCGCGCCGTCTTCGGCGTCCTGGCGCTTCTGCCGCTCGGCGCGGCGCGCGGCTGCGGGCGCGGACTCGGGCGGCTGTTCTGGTGGATCTCGGCGCGGCACCGGCGGATCGCGCGCGGCAACCTGACCATCGCCTTCGCGGGCGCCCTCGGGGCGCGCGAGCGCGACCGCATCGCGCGCGCCTCGTTCGCGCACCTGGGCGCCATCGTCGGCGATGCCACGCATTTCCGCGAGCACCTGCGCCGGCCGACCGGGGAGCTGGCGGTCTACGAGGGGCTCGAGCACCTGGAGGCGGCGCGCGCCGCGGGGCGCGGCATCCTGGTCTTCTCGGGGCATTTCGGGCACTGGGAGATGGTGGCGCTCCTGCAGCACCGGCTGGGCGTGCCGATGACCATGGTGGTCGCGCCGCTCGAGAACCGGCTCTGGGACCGGTTCATCACGCGTCTCAGGGCCGCCCCCGGCAATGCCGTGCTCTCGAAACGGAAGGCCGCGCGCCCCATCCTCAGGACGCTCCGGGAGGGCGGGGCGATCGCCATCCTGATCGACCAGAACGTGCGCGGCGACGCCGGGATCTTCGTCGACTTCTTCGGCCTGGCCGCGTCGACGACGCCGGCCCTCGCGACCCTCGCCTACCGGAGCGGCGCCGTCATCCTGCCGGTCTTCTCCTGGTTCCGCGACGACGGCCGCCTGCAGATCGCCTATCGCGCGCCGCTCGCGGCGGTGCGCCGCGGCGCCATCGAGGACGACGTCCGGGCGCTCACGCGCGCCTGCACCGCGCTGCTCGAGGCCGAGGTGCGCGAGCGACCCGCCATGTGGCTCTGGATGCACGACCGCTGGCGCACCCGGCCGCACCCGGCCACGCCCGCCGCGCCCCGCGCGCCCGAGCGCGCCCCCGGCACCGGGCTGGGCGCGCCCCCCGCGCCGCCGACCTCGTTCGCAACGGGGCTCCGCCGATGAGCCGCCCCGCCATCTTCATGGATCGCGACGGCACCGTCTGCGAGGAGGTCGGCTACGTGAACCACGTCTCGCGATCGCGCCTCCTGCCGGGGAGCGCGGAGGCGGTGCGCCTGGTGAACGAGGCGGGGTACGTCGCCGTCCTGGTCACCAACCAGTCGGGGGTGGCGCGCGGCCTGTTCGACGAGGCGCTGGTGCGCGCCGTGCATGAGCAGCTCGCGCGGTCGCTCGCCGATGCCGGGGCGCGGCTCGACGCCTTCTATTTCTGCCCGCATCACCCGCGCGAGGGGCACGCCCCCTACCGCGTCGACTGCGAGTGCCGGAAACCGCGACCCGGGATGCTCACCCGCGCCGCCCGCGAGCACGACCTCGACCTCGCCGCCTCCTGGATGATCGGCGACAGCCTGGTCGACCTCGAGGCGGGGGCGGCGGCGGGCGCCTCCACGGTGCATGTCCTGACCGGGTACGGCCGCGGTCTCGTCGAGCTGCAGCCGCAGCGCTTCAAGGCGCCGGCCACCCACACCGCGCCCGATCTGCTCGAGGCGGTGCGCTTCATCCTCGGACGCGAGCGTCGCGAAGGAGACCGCCGATGAGCGGCGTCGACCGCGCCGGGCTCCTGCGCGCCGTCGACCGGATGGCCGGCGTTCCGGTCCTGGTCGTGGCCGACCTGGTCCTCGACGTCTTCGAATACGGCACCATCGGCCGGATCTCGCGCGAGGCGCCGGTGCTCATTCTCGAGCACCAGCGCACCGTGGAGGTCCCCGGCGGCGGCGCCAACGCGGCGCACAATCTCGCCACGCTCGGGGGCCGGCCCCTGGTCGTGGGGCGGGTCGGGGCCGATGCGGCCGGCGACACGCTCGTCGATCGGCTGGGAAAGGCCGGCGCCGACGTCGAGGGGATCTGGCGCGAGCCGGGGTACGAGACGCCGATCAAGCGCCGCATCCTCGCCGGCAGCGCCCACTCCGTGAAGCAGCAGGTGGTGCGCGTCGACCGTGGCGGCGGGAAGCCGGTGGCCGACGCCGCGGCGCTCGCCCGGCGGGTCGCGGAGCGCGCCGCCCCCGCGCGCGGCACGCTCATCTCGGATTATTCCTACGGGCTCTTGCACGCCGCCACGATCCCCGCGGTGCAGAAGGCCGCCGGCGCGCCGGATCGGCCGCTGTTCGTCGACTCGCGCGCGCAGCTCCGGCTCTTCCGCGGCCTGACCGCGGCGACCCCGAATCTCCAGGAGGCGGAGGGATTCGCGGCGCGGCCTCTCGAGTCCGACCCGTCCGGCCTTCCGGAGGCGGCGCGGGCGCTGCGCCAGTCGCTCGGGGCCACCGCCCTGGTCGTGACCCTCGGAAGCCACGGCATGCTCCTGCTCGCCGGCGACGCGCCGGCGGCGATGATCCCGGTCTACGGCACCGACGAGGTGGCCGACGTCACCGGAGCCGGCGACACGGTGATCGCCACGTTGACCCTCGCGGTCCTCTCGGGAGCGTCGTGGAGCGAAGCGGCGCTCCTGGCGAACTACGCCGGCGGGATCGTCGTCATGAAGCGCGGCACCGCGACGGTCACGCCGGCGGAGCTGCGCGCCGCGATCGCGAGCGACCCCGACCCGGCCGGACGGATCACCACGCCGTGAGCCGGCCGGGCGACCCGGCGCCAATCATCGGGCTCGCCGCGGCGCTGCGCTGGCGGCGGGCGCTCCGGCGCGCGCACCCCGGCGCGCGCCTCGTCCTGGCCAACGGGCTGTTCGACCTCCTGCACGTCGGGCACCTGCGCTACCTGGCGGCGGCGCGACGCCAGGGCGACCACCTCCTGGTGGCGGTGAACGACGACGCCTCGGCGCGCGCGCTCCGCGGACCGGGGCGTCCCCTGGTGCGGGCCCGGGACCGGGCGGCCCTGGTCGCGTCGCTGCGCGGCGTCGATCGCGTGCTGCTCTTCGGAGGACGGACGGTGACCCGGGTCCTCGAGACGCTGCGCCCGGAGGTGCACTGCAAGGGAACCGACTACCCCC